>NZ_JBSGBN010000128.1:0-28606 GCF_053601275.1 Streptomyces sp. NPDC004752
CAGGCGAGTACTTCGACGTCCCCAACGGGAACTCCTGTTCTTCGGATCCTCACGATCCAATGATCAGGGTGTCCCCGATCAAGGGCTAACCCCCGTTCTGCCAGGTGTGACACCTGAGGAGATGGACGATGTCCGCCCGCGTCTGGAGGCGTTCGCCACGGAGATGCTCGGCTCGCTCAAGCGCCGGGATCAGCGGGCCAAGGGCGAGTTGTACGTGCGTGGGCTGATGCTGGACGGCAAGCGCAAGTCGATGCAGCCGATGGCCGAGCGCCTGGGCGTGGACCATCAGCAGCTCCAGCAGTTCGTGTCCTCCTCGACCCGGGACTACACCGAGGTCCGCCGCCGAGTGGCCCGGCGGGCCGCGACGCATATCGCGCCGGAGGCGTACGCGGTCGACGACGTGGGCTTTCCCAAGGACGGGTACGACTCACCGGGGGTGGCCCGGATGTACTGCGGCGCACTGGGCAAACGGGGCAACTGCCAGACAGGGGTCAGCGTCAATCAGGTGTCCGACCGCGCCTCGGCAGCGGTGAACTGGCGGCTGTTCGTGCCCGAGAGCTGGGACGGCACCAAGAACAGTGATGACGCGCTGCCAGCCGGGGCGATCCGGCGGCGCCGGGCGAGATCCGGCATCCCCGACCAGGTGCGGCACCGGGAGCGGTGGCGCCTGGCCCTGGAGATGCTCGACGAGGTGCGCGAGGAGTGGGAACTGCCCGACCTGCCGGTGGTCGCCGACACCGGCTACGGGGACACCACCGGCTTCCGCCAGGGCCTGACCGAACGCGGCCCGGTCTACGCGGTCGCGGTCAAGGGCAGCACCACCTGCTGTCCGGGCGACGCCGTTCCCCAGCGTCCGGCCTACAGCGGTCAGGGCCGACCACCCGGTGTCGCCTACCAGCAGCCACACACCACCTTGCGGACACTGGGCATCACCGCCGGCCGCCAGGCCGCCCGGACCGTCACCTGGCGCCACGGCACCAAGACGACCAAGAACAACCCCCACGCCGCCATGCGCTCACGCTTCATCGCCCTGCGCGTGCGCCCGGCCAACCGCACCATCCGCCGAGCCGCCGACGGCTCACTGCCCGACTGCCGGCTGCTCGCCGAATGGCCGCCCGACGCAGCCGAGCCCACCGACTACTGGCTGTCCACGCTGCCTGCCGAGACCCATCTACGCGAACTTGTCCGCATCGCCAAGATCCGCTGGAGAGCCGAGCACGACTACCGCGAACTCAAAGACGGCCTCGGACTCGATCACTTCGAAGGCCGCAGCTACCCGGGCCGGCACCGGCACGTGACCCTGACCGCCCTTGCCCATGCCTTCTGCACCCTGCTCCGGATCGACCCAAAAGTCCCTGCGCCGGCCTGACCCTCTACGCGGTCCTCCGCGCGTTACAGAAGATCCTGGCCACCTGGACCGGCGCCTGCTCGGTATGCGGCCAACCCGCCCCCACACCCGAACCGCACCCCAGAACTAGAGCGCCGGAGACGAGGAGACGGCGGGCGCTGGAGCGGTGGCCACGGGGTGGAGGAGGTCGTAAGCGCTCTCGGCGTGCAGGTGGACGTCCACGCCGCCCTCCTCGACTTCGGGGCGGACGCGCAGGCCCATGGTCTTGTCGAGGACCTTCGCGATGAGCCAGGTGACGGAGAAGGAGTACAGCAGTACGGCGAAGGCGCCCACCGCCTGCTTGCCGAGGAGGCCGAGACCACCGCCGTAGAGCAGGCCGTCAACACCGTTCGGGGCGTCGGAGGTGGCCAGGATGCCCACGAGCAGCGTGCCGGTGATGCCGCCGACCAGGTGGATGCCTACGACGTCGAGCGAGTCGTCGTAGCCGAGCCGGTACTTGAGCCCCACGGCCAGTGCGCAGACCGCGCCGCCGATCGCACCCAGGAGCAGCGCGCCGACCGGCGACACCGCTCCGCAGGACGGGGTGATGGCGACCAGTCCGGCGATCGCGCCCGACGCGGCGCCGAGACTGGTGGCGTGGCCGTCGCGGAGCTTCTCGACGAGGAGCCAGCCGAGCATCGCCGAGCAGGTCGCGGTGAAGGTGTTGAGGACGACGACGGACGCCGCGTTGGACGAGGTGAGGGCGGAGCCGCCGTTGAAGCCGAACCAGCCGAACCACAACAGGCCCGCGCCGAGCATCACCAGGGGCAGGTTGTGGGGCTTCTCCGCGACGCCCTCCTTCTTCCAGCCGATGCGCCTGCCGAGGACGAGGATCACGGCGAGGGCCGCCGCACCCGAGTTGATGTGCACGGCCGTGCCGCCCGCGTAGTCGATCGCGCCGAGCTTGTTGACGATCCAGCCGCCGACGGCGTTGTCGCCGTCGAACGCGAACACCCAGTGCGCGACCGGGAGATACACCAGGGTGACCCAGATTCCTGTGAAGGCCATCCAGGCCCCGAACTTGATGCGGTCCGAGATCGCGCCGCAGATCAGGGCGGCGGTCAGGGCCGCGAACAGCGCCTGGAAGGCGGCGAAGACCGAGAGCGGGATGACGGCCTTCGGGTCGTCCTTCATCACGCCGCTCATGCCGAAGTACTCGGTGATGTCACCGAGGATCCCGGCACCGCCGATCGAGTCGCCGAACGCGGCCGAGTAACCGTAGACGACCCAGATACAGCCGACCAGGGCCACGGCCCCGAACGTCATCATGATCATGTTGAGGACGCTCTTGGCGGCGACCATGCCGCCGTAGAAGAGCGCGAGGCCCGGCACCATCAGACAGACGAGTGCCGTGCTCGCGAGCATCCAGGCGGTACTTCCGGTGTCCATGCGCACGCTCCGCGGAGTGGATCGGCGGGTCCCGCAGACAGCGGGTCCCCACTGAAGGAAACGAAGTTTCACTGCAGTAGACCGGTCGGGTGTTACGGACGCTCAAGCGCCGAATTAAGGGCGAGTTTCGGTCACTGCCCAGGCCGCCCGATTCAGCCGGAACCGGGGATGCGGCTCGGCCCGTGGCCAGGTCGGCGGCCATCGCCCCGAACAGCGGGGCGAACCCGGCGTCGTGCCCCGAGCACGGAGACACGATGACCAGGGGGCTGTGCCGGTCGAGGACGAAGTACTCGTCGGGGGTGATGCGGTAGAGGCAGCCGGCCTCGGCGACCGGCTCGGGGCCGAGTCCCGGCAGCCAGCCGAGGACGAAGCCGCTGACGCGCGTGCGCGAGGCCGGGTCGACGACCCCGTCGCAGGTACGGGCCGTGGTGGGGGTGCCTCGGTCGTGCTCGGCGGCCCTGACCGCGGGCAGCGGGCCCCCTCGCTGCCCGACGGCAGGCCGAAAGCCTGCGTGGTCGCGCCCTTGGAGACCAGCACCGGCAACGGCACGTCCGGATCCCGCTGCCGGAAGTGGAAGACCTGCTGTTGGGTCACCCGCAACGGCGGCAGGACGACGGGCAGCCCGAGGCCGGGCAGCCAGGGCCCGGAGCCGAGCACGACCGTGTCCGCGACGAACTCCCGGCCGTCGTCAGTGCGTACCCGCGCCTTCCCTGCCCGCCGTCCGCCCGTCCGCCCACCACCCGGACGTCGATGCCCTCGCCCCGGCAGCGGGTGATCACATCGGCACCGGGTTCGCGGCCCGGCGCACGCAGGCGGCTACTGAGGCGTCGGCGTCCACCACGCCCGCGTCCGGGTGGTACAGCGCCGGGCCGGTGAAACGGATCTGTGGCCGGCGCGCCGAAGCCTCCTGCGCGCCGAGGAGTTCGTACGGCACCCCGGCCGCGCCCAGTACGGCGGCCAGGCCCTCCGGGTCGCGCCCTTCGACCAGTTCCCCGGCAACCTCGGCGAGCACGTAGCTGCCCAAGGGGGTCTCCGGGGACGGCTTGAGGATCATCGTGCACCCAGCCGCCGGCGCCAGCCCGAGCTTGAGGGCCGAGACGGGCAGCCGTTCCACGGCGCGATCGCCGCGACCGCCCCGACGAGCTCGCGCAGCATCCGGGTGGTGCCCCCGTCCGGGCGCACCCGCGCGTGCGGTAGGGGAACTCCCGCGCCTAATGCGCGTAGTAGCTCAGGAACTGCAGCGCGAGGCCTGGGAGTGTGCGCTGAAATCTTCGAAGCCCGGGCCCACCGCGCCACGCTTCCAACCTCCGCGTGAGCCTCGGTCGCGCGCCGCGTCACGCTGTCGCTGTCGGAATCCACCATGAGTACCCGGGCTGCGCTGCCGAACAGGAGGTGGTCGAACTCGCGGCACCCTGGTCATTCGCTCCAACTCGACGGCGAAGGCGCTCACGGCCCCATACACCTCGGCATACACCCCGGCGGGTTCCTGTCTGATTCCCTTCTGTCATCGCCTTCCCAGACGCAACCGTGCAGCTGTGATCGCCGCTCCCCCGTTCATCGGCGCAATAGCGGCCCCCGTCCGCAGCGTGATGAGGGTGCCGTCGGTGAGGACGCGTCCCAGGTCGGGACGGTCCAAGTCTGGGTCGAAGACAGTGAAGCCGTTGTCGGGAACCGGCGCTTCAACAGCTTCCCGACGGACTCGGAGCGAAGGAGGCGGCGCGGCTCGGCACAGCAGATCGCGTCCCACCGGAAGGTGCACCAGCCATCGAAGCAGTGGACCGGATGGTGACGCTTTTGGCGACATACCAAGGGCGGCTCCATGAGGTCATCCCATGCTCAGCCCCTTGCGCTGGTTGATCTCGGCGGTAAGGGCAGGGAGGACAGTGTGGAGGTCGCCCACGACACCGAAGTCGACGAGCTCGAAGATCGGCGCCTCCTCGTCCTTGTTGACGGCAACGACTGTCTTCGAGGTCTGCATGCCCGCGCGGTGCTGGATCGCACCGGAGATGCCGCCTGCGACGTACAGCTGCGGGCTGACGGTCTTGCCGGTCTGGCCGACCTGGAAGGTATGCGGCATCCAGCCCGAGTCGACGGCGGCACGCGAGGCGCCGACCGCGGCGCCCAGCGCGTCGGCGAGGTTCTCGACGGGGGTGAAGTCGCCACCGGTGCCGCGGCCGCCGGAGACCACGATCGCGGCCTCGGTCAGCTCGGGACGCCCCGAGGCCTGGCGCGGCTCGAAGGCCACGATCCGGGCGGACTTGGCGGCGTCGGAGACGGTCACCGCGAACGGTGTCAGCGCGCCGGCGCCGGTGGCCTCCTCCGGCACGGCGGAGTTCGGTTTGACGGTGATGATCGGAGTGCCCCGGGTGACCTTCGCCTTGACGGTGTAGGTTCCGGCGAACACCGACTGGGTGGCAACGGGACCCGCCTGGAGGTCGATGGCGTCGGTGATCAGGCCGGAGCCGAGTTTGATCGCCAGGCGTCCGGCGATCTCCTTGTTCTCCGCCGAGGACGGGAGCAGGATCGCGGCCGGGTCGGTGGCGGCGGCGAGTTGCTGCAGGGCCTCGGCCTTCGGGGCCACGAGGTAGCCCTTGATCTCGGTGTCGTCGATCGCATAGACCTTGTCGGCGCCGTACGCCTTGACGGCCTCGGCAACGGTGGCGGCCTGATCGGCGTCGCCGATGAAGACGGCAGAGGGCTCGCCAAGCCGTCTGGCTATGGTCAGCAGCTCGAAGCTCGGCTTCCTGACAGCGCCGCCGACGTGGTCGATGAGAACCAGAATCCCAGTCATTGTTCTTTGACTCCCCCTGCCTCAGATGAACTTCTTCGACGCGAGGAAGTCGGCCAGCGCCTTGGCGCCCGAGCCGTCCTCGTCCTTCACGATCTCACCGGCCGTCCGCGCCGGGCTGGCGTCGGCGGCCTCGACAGTGGTCCACGCCCCCGAGAGGCCGACCTGACCGGCCTCCAGGCCGAGTTCGGCGAGGTCGAGAGTCTCGAACGGTTTCTTCTTGGCCGCCATGATGCCCTTGAACGACGGGTAGCGGGCCTCACCCGACTGGTCGGTGACCGAGAGAACGAGCGGCATGGTGCCGCCGATGACCTCGGTCGCGATGTCGCCGTCGCGGTTGACGCGTACCTGGTCGCCCTCGGTTTCGACAGCCGAGACGAGGGTGATCTGCGGCAGGCCGAGACGCTCGGCCAGCATCGCCGGGACGACGCCCATTCCGCCGTCGGTGGAGGCCATCCCGCACATGACCAGGTCGGGCACGACACCGCCGTTGGCCTTCTTGACGGCCTCGGCCAGCACCAGCGAGGTGGCGACCGCGTCCGAGCCGGCGATCGCGTCGTCACAGACCAGCACGGCCTTGTCGGCGCCCATCTGCAGGGCCTTGCGGACCGCGGCCTCCGCGTCGGCGGGGCCGACGGCCAGGGCGGTGACCTCGACATCCTCGTCCTCGCGCTCCTCCTTGATCCGAAGCGCCTGCTCGACGGCGTACTCGTCGAGCTCGGAGAGCAGACCATCGACATGCACACGGTCGACGGTGAGGTCCGACTCGAACTGCCGGTCGGCAGTCGCGTCCGGTACGTACTTCACAAGTACTGTGATCATCATTCGGGGCTGTCCTCATGCGTTCGCTGGGGGACCTGGGGTGCACCGTCACGAAGGCGACCGGTGCCTGTGGCCTCTGCGCGTACGGGAAGCGGGCCAGGGACACCACACGAGTACATCCCCCGAGGAAACGCATGTCCAATATCAATCGAGGCCGGATTATGCCGATTCAAGAAATAATCGCTTAGGGTTGTCCCCATGGAGGTTCGCCAGCTGCGGTGCGTCGTCGCTGTCGCCGAAGAGCTGCACTTCGGGCGCGCCGCTCAGCGTCTGCAGATGTCCCAGGCACCGCTCAGCGCCCAGATCAAGCGCATCGAGCGAGAGGTCGGCTTCCCCTTGTTCGAGCGGACGACGAGGAGCGTGCAACTGACGGCGGTGGGCGCCGAGTTCTACCGCCGCGCCGTCGCGATCCTGGAGCAGGTCGACCAGGCGACGGCAGACCTGGAACAAGTCGCGGCCGGTCGGGCAGGGCGCCTCCGGGTCGGCTTCCCGAGTTCGGCCAGTTACTCGATCCTGCCCCACGCCGTCCGGAGCACCCGTGAGCAGGCACCGGACCTCGACATCGACCTCGTACCGCTCACCAGCGCCGAGCAGGTGGAAAGAGTGCACGAGGGAACGATCGACATCGGCATCGTGCGGGGCGAAGCAGGCGCCCTCGACCTGCAGACCAGGAGACTCTACGAAGAACAGATCGTCGCCTGCCTGCCGAAGGACCATCCACTGGCCGCGAACGAGCTCGTCAGCGCCGAGGACCTGGCACGCGAACCGCTGATCTTCTTCCCCGCCAGAGACATGCCCGGCTTTGTGGCGGAGATCAGGCCGATCTTCAACGGTATGCCGTTCCCCCGCGTGCGGACCCGCGTCGTCCACCAGGAGACGGCGCTCGGCTTCGTCGCCGCGGGCGTGGGCTTCACGCTGCTGCCGGAGTCGGTCACGTCATTCATGCCCTCGTCGGTCCGAGTGGCCCGGATCGACTCCTGCCCGACCACCGTGATGTACGTCGCCGAACCACGGACGCTCACCCCGGCCGCGCGGTTGTTCCGGCGGGCACTCTTCGAGGCGGCGGCCGCCGTGTCCGCATCTTTATCGGCCTCGTCGGCCTGACAACCGCAGTGGGCGCGGCTCCCGTTCCGGTACGAGCCGGCTGAGCCGCGGCCACTGGTAGTGGACGCTGTGACGTTAGGGTGTACTTATGGGAGAAGATACGAACGCGCTGCTGCGCAACGTCGGCACGGCGCGCGACCGCCATGCCGACGAGCCGATCGAGACGCTCGAACTCGAGGCAGCGATCGCCCGCAACGTGCGTGAACTGCGCCATCAGCGCGGGCTTTCGGTCACCGACCTGGCGGCCAAGGTCGGTATCTCCAAAGCGATGCTTTCCAAGATCGAGAATGCCCAGACCTCGTGCAGCCTCAGCACGCTCTCCCTGCTGGCCAAAGGCCTCGACATTCCAGTGACGTCACTGTTCCGCGGAGCGGACGCCGAGCGCCCGGCCTCCTATGTGAAGGCCGGGCGAGGCACACCGATCGTTCGAAGCGGCAGTCAGGTGGGGCATGACTACAAGCTCCTCGGATCGCTTCGCGGTGAGCACAAGCGCCTTGAGTGCCTGCTCGTGACTCTCACCGCGAAGAGCCAGATCTATCCACTCTTCCAGCACCCCGGCACCGAGTTCATCTACATGCTGGAAGGCGCGATGGACTATGGCCACGGACGCAGTGTCTACCGCCTCAAGCCGGGCGACGCCCTGATCCTCGACGGCGAGGGAGCCCACGGCCCCGTCGACCTGGTGGACCTACCGATCCGCTTCCTTTCCGTGATCGCTTTCCCCGACGGCACCAACTGAGGCCACCATCCAGGTCGCTGCGGAAGGCAGCAACCTCAGCCCAGCAGAGACGGTTCGAGGCTCCTGCCGTCGCGGGGCGGACGGGAATGTGACGACAGGGTGTGGAACGAGTCGCGTTCGGCGCCGATGGTGGTGTCCTCGCCGTGTCCGGTGTGGACGACAGTCTCCTCGGGAAGCCATCACGCCGCAGCCGAACAGCCCACCGTGGCGGGACGTGCCGCCGGGTCGGCCTTGATACACTCCCCGGCCGTCACCAGGCGCTTCCCACGAACGCCCTGATGCCCAGCGCCGGTGACAGCTCGGTGCCGGCGTCCGGCCCGTCGGCCGACGTCATCTTCCGGGTCGCATTGCGGGTGTTGAAGCATTATGTGGGCTCCCCGCGGCGGCACGCTCGGCCCTCCCCGCCCGCCCTCGGGCTGTGCCTTTGGCTCACCGGCGGAGCAGTGTCCCCAGGCTGTCGGCGAGCGCTGCGGCGCCGATCTCGGCGTCGGCGTCCTCCACCTGCTCGGCGGGGGCGTGCGAGACGCCCGTGGGATTGCGTACGAAGAGCATCGCGGTCGGCACGTGGTCCTTGAGGACGCCGGCATCGTGGCCGGCGCCGGTGCCGAGCTGCGGCGCCGCGTCGAGTGCGTCGGCGAGCCGGTCGCGCAGCCGTGGATCGAAGTCGACGGTGGAGCTGAAGGACTCCTCGGTCATCTCCGCGGTGCATCCCTCCTGCGTGGCGAGCTTGCGCGCGGCCCGCCCGATCTCGTCGACGAGATGGCGGGTGACGGCGTCGTCGGGATGGCGGACATCGAGCCAGAGGTCCACCCGGGAGGCGATGACGTTGATGCCACCGGGCACGGGCAGGAGCCGACCGACGGTGGCCCGGGCGTCCGGGACGGCGCGGGCGAGGCGTCGCACCTCGGTCACCAGCAGTGCCGCGGCCACCATGGGGTCACGCCGGTCGGCCATGAGGGTGGTGCCGGCGTGGTTGCCCTCGCCGGACACGGCGATGCGCCAGCGTCCGTGCCCGAGGATCGAGGAGGCGACCGCCACCGGCCGTTCCAGGTCGACGAGGCCGCGCCCCTGCTCGACGTGCAGCTCGACGAAGGTGCCGATCCGCGCCAGCGTCACGGGGTCGGGGCCGAGGTGTACGGGGTCGAGGCCGTTGCGCCGGGACGCCTCGGCGAAGGTGACGCCGTCGGTGTCGGTCAGCGACCGGGCCCGGTCGGGGTCGATCGCGCCCGTCAGGAGCCGTGACCCGAGGCAGGCCACGCCGAAGCGGGCGCCCTCCTCCTCGGGGAAGACGGCGATCGCGCGCCGCCCGGCGACACCGCGGGCGGCGAGTTGATCGAAGGCGACCAGCGCCGAGGCCACACCGAGGGGGCCGTCGTACGCGCCGCCGCCCGGGACGGAGTCGAGGTGGCTGCCGGTCACGACGGCCCCCTCCCCGACGCCGCCGTGCCAGGCCCAGATGATGCCGTTGCGGTCGGTCTCGACGTCGAGCCCGCGCTTTTGCGCGTGGGCGACGAACCACGAGCGCAGGTCGAGTTCGGCACCGGAGTAGACGGACCGGGTGTAGCCGCCGCGCTGGGGGTCCGTGCCGACGCCGGCGATTTCGGCGAGCAGGGAGGAAACGGTGTCAGTCATCGGGTTCCTTGAAGAGTCGTATGGCGGCGGCCAGCTCCTCCAGCAGGACGGTGGCGTCGGCCGGGAGGCGCCGGGCGGCCGCCGGCCGGAGGATCACCTCCGCCCGGCACGCGCCCCGTCGCGTCATCACGTTGAGTGCCCGGGTGGGCCTGTCGAGGGCCACCGTGACCGGTGCCTCGCCGGCGAACCGCGCCTGGTCGCCGGCCGCGAGCCGCTGTTGCCGCCCGTCGACCGTCAGCCGCAGGGGGCCGAGCGCGATGAAGAGGCGATCGAGCCCCGGGAACGTCGAGAACGGCGCGTCGCGGTCGAGATCGGCCACGCTGATGCGCCACAGGACCCGGCCGGACGTGTCTGTCCCGGTCGCGAGTTCCCGGGTGGCTCCGGCACCGTTGCGCCAGGGGGTCGGGGCCACCCGGGAGGGGTCGAGCATTCCGGTCACGTCACCGCATCTCGCCGGCACCGGCATAGGGGTGCAGGCTGCTCAGCGGTTTGCCCTCGGCGAACCGTTCGAGGCGGAAGTCCGAGGCAGGGATGTCGGGGTCGGTGCTGTCGCCCTCGAACACCAGGTCGGCGACGAGGTCGCCCACGGCCGGGCTGATCTTGAAGCCATGACCGGCGAAGCCGGCGGAGAGGATCAGGCCGTCGATGCCTCCGACCGGGGCGATCACGGGGTTCCAGTCCGGCGGGACGTCGTACACGCCGGCGTAGGTGTGGGTGACCGACGGGTCGGGGAAGCCCGGGAAGCGGTGCATCAGCTTCTCCGCGTACTTCTCGATACTGGCCTCGTCGGCGATGTTGGAGTAGTTGTCGGGGTCGACGAACTTCTTCTGGAAGTCAGCGTGGTCGCTGTTGCCGACGAGGAACTGGCCCGCACCCTCCAGCCGGCAGTACTGCAGACTCACCAGGTCGGAGACGACCGGGAGGTTCGGCAGCGGCTCGCCGGCCTCGACGATGAGGAGCTCCGAGCGGTAGGCCTCGACCGGGAAGTCGATTCCGAGGTCGGTGAGCAACTTCGCCGACCACCAGCCCGAGGCGACGACGACCAGATCGGCATCGACCACCTCACCGCCGTCGAGCAGGACACCCGTCACCTTGTCGCCCGAGGTGAGGATGCGGGCGACGGGGGTGTTCTGCCGGATGCGCGCGCCTTGCTCACGGGCCACCTGCCCGTAGTGCAGGGCGAGTTGGGTGGCGTCGGCGAACCCGCCATGCGGTTCGTACGACGCCAGCGCGACGTCGCCGACCTCCATCATCGGCCACAGCTCGGCCAGCCGGTCGTTGTCGATCAGGTCGACGTCGATGCCGAGGCCCTGGTGCATGGCGGTGTTGGCCCTGAGCGGCTCGGCGTTCTCCTCGCCGACGATGACGGTGTAGCCGACCTGGCGGAAGCCGACCCGGTCGCCGAGCTCCTCGAAGACCGGCGTGCTCCGCCACGCCATCGCGGCGATCGAGGGCACACCGTAGTGCGCGCGTACGATCCCGCTGGACTTGCCGGTGCCGCCGCCGGCGAGCTGGTGCCGCTCCAGGACGAGCACGTCGGTGAGTCCGCGCTGCGTCAGTGCCCGGGCGATCGAGAGTCCGATCAGGCCGCCTCCGACGACCACTGCCTTCGTCGCCATCAGAATCCCCGCCCCGGGATCCAGGAGGTACCGGCGAGCGGGACGCGGGCCATGGCGGCCGCCTCGATGGAGGTGGCGACCATGTCCTCGGGTTCGAGGTGGGTGACATGGGCCTTGCCGCAGGCGCGGGCGATCGTCTGGGCCTCCATGGTGAGTACCCGCAGGTAGTTGGCGACCAGGCGGCCGCCCTCGACCGGGTCGAGCCGCTGTTGGAGTTCCGGGTCCTGGGTGGTGATGCCCGCGGGGTCCTGGCCCGCCTGGAACTGGTCGTAGAACCCGGCCGCCGAGCCGAGCTTCTCGTACTCCGCGGCGTACTTCGGGTCGTTGTCGCCCAGCGCGATGAGGGCGGCGGTGCCGATGGCGACGGCGTCGGCACCGAGGGCGAGCGCCTTGGCGACATCGGCCCCGGAGCGGATCCCGCCGGAGACGATGAGCTGGACGCCGTCCGGCTTCTTGTGGACGCCGAGTTCCTGGAGCGCCTGCACCGCCTGCGGAACGGCGGCGAGGGTCGGGATGCCGACGTGCTCGATGAAGACGTCCTGGGTGGCGGCGGTACCGCCCTGCATGCCGTCCACCACCACGACGTCCGCGCCGGCGTGCACGGCGAGCTTGACGTCGTAGTAGGTGCGCGAGGCGCCGACCTTGACGTAGACCGGCTTCTCCCAGTCGGTGATCTCGCGGATCTCGTTGATCTTGATGGTGAGGTCGTCCGGGCCGGTCCAGTCGGGGTGGCGCGAGGCCGAGCGCTGGTCGATGCCGGCGGGCAGGTCCCGCATGCCTGCGACCCGCTCGGAGACCTTCTGGCCGAGCAGCATGCCGCCGCCGCCCGGCTTTGCGCCCTGGCCGAGGACGATCTCGATGGCGTCGGCACGGCGCAGGTCGTCCGGGTTCATGCCGTAGCGGTTGGGCAGGTACTGGTAGACCAGCGTCTTGGAGTGGCCGCGCTCCTCCGGGGTCATGCCGCCGTCGCCCGTGGTCGTGGAGGTGCCGGTGGCCGAGGCCGCGCGACCGAGGGCCTCCTTGGCGCCTGCTCCGAGGGCCCCGAAGCTCATGCCGGCGATCGTCACCGGGATGTCGAGTCGGAGGGGGTACTTGGCGTTGCGCGCGCCCAGCACCACGTCGGTGCCGCACCGCTCGCGGTAGCCCTCCAGCGGGTAGCGCGACACCGAGGCGCCGAGGAAGAGCAGGTCGTCGAAGTGAGGCAGGGCGCGTTTGGCGCCCCAGCCGCGGATGTCGTAGATGCCGGTCTCGGCGGCACGCTGGATCGCGGCGATGGTGGCCCGGTCGAAGGTCGCGGACTCGCGCAGGCCCAGCCGGGCCCGGTCATCGGAGGTGAGGGTCATCGGATCCTGCCTCAGTACTCGTTCTCGTGGGTGAAGTGGTAGAGAGTGCGGGCCGAGCCGTAGCGCTTGTACGACGCCGGGTCATCGTCCTCGAAACCGGCCGTCTTGAGCAGGCCCGCCAGTTCCTCGAGGTGCTCGGGCCGCATCTCCTTCTCGACGCAGTCGGCCCCGAGCGACTTGGCGATGCCACGCAGGTAGATGCGAGCCTCGTAGAGCGAGTCGCCGAGCGCGTCCCCCGCGTCCCCGCGGACCACCAGGCGGCCCTTCTGTGCCATGAAGGCGCTCATGTGCCCGACGTCGCCGCCGACGACGATGTCGATGCCCTTCATCGAGATGCCGCAGCGGGCGCCGGCGTCGCCGTCGATGACCAGCAGACCGCCGCGGCCGGTGGCTCCGGCCGACTGTGAGGCCGAGCCCGTGACATGGACGGTGCCGCTCATCATGTTCTCGGCCAGGCCCTGGCCGGCGTTGCCGTTGATGACGATCTCGGCCTGCTGGTTCATGCCGGCGGCGTAGTAGCCGAGGTGACCGTTGACGGTGACCTTGACGGGCGCGTCGAGGCCGACGGGCACGTTGTGGGCGCCGCGGGGGTTCTCGATCACGTACTCACCTTCGAGGCCCGCGGCGTGGAGCGCCTGGTTGACCTCGCGCAGGGGCGTGGTGCTCAGGTCGAACGCGGGCACTGCCTCGTCGGCGGAGCTCATGCCGACACCTCCTGACGGTTCCAGTGGTAGATGACCTCGGGCTCGGGCTCCCAGATCCGGGCGTTCTCGACGCCGGGCAGGTGGGCGAGGGCCCGGTACTCTGACGCCATCGCCACCCAGTCGTCGGTCTCGGCGATGACGGCCGGCTTGCAGGCGATGGCGTCGCGGACGACCGCGAAGCTGTCGCGGTTGGAGACCAGCAGGGTGTAGAAACCGTCGAAGGTCCGGGTCAGGTCGGTGAGCGCCTCGTCGACGCCCTTGCCCTCCGCGAGTTGGTGCGCGACGAAGCGGGCGCCGACCTCGGTGTCGTTCTCGGAGTCGAACTCGACGCCGGCGGCCCGCAGGTCGCGGCGGATCGTGGCGTGGTTGGAGAAGGAGCCGTTGTGCACCAGGCACTCGCCCGGGCCCACGGCGTAGGGGTGCGCGCCCGCCGACGTGACCGCCGACTCGGTCGCCATCCGGGTGTGGCCCACGCCCTGCCAGCCCTGCGCCTTCGCGAGGCCCCAGCCCTCGGCCAGCGCCCGGGGGGCGCCGACGCCCTTGAGGACGGCGAGGTCCTCGCCGAAGCCGCCGATGAGGACGTGCGGATAGGCCTTCTTCGCGGCGGACAGCAGCACCTCCGAGTCGACGTAGGCGCTGGCGAGCACCACGTTGTCGACGGTGATGGCCGTCACCTCAGTGCCGGTTTCGGCGCCGAGCGCCGCCGCGACCGTCTCGCCGGACACCTCGATGTCGATCAGTGAGACCGAGCCTCTGCCGCGCGGCGACCAGTCCTCGTTGCCGTAGACGGCGATGCCCGCCGAGTCCGCGCCGCGGTCCTCCATCTCGCACAGCATCCCGGTGAGGAGCTCACCGAGCCGGGAGTAGAGCTCGGGGCTGCGCAGGTGCAACCCGACGATTCCACACATGGGTTGAGTCCCTTTCTCGGGGAAGTGACGGGGCCTCAGAAGGCGGTGAGGTAGCGGTCGTGCTCCCAGCCGGAGACGGCAGCGTGGTAGGCGAAGAACTCGTCCTTCTTCAGGCTCGCGAAGTAGTCGGCGACCCCCGGGCCCGCGACGTCCAGGGTTCCCTTGACGATGTCGTCTGCCTCGAAGGCCTCGACGGCGTGCAGCAGCGTCAGCGGGAACGGGGTCTCGGGACCGGTACCGACCTCGCCGAGGGAGAGGCCGCCGGCGATGCCGTCGAGGCCGGCGTCCACGGCCGCGGCGATGGCCAGATACGGATTGGCCGCGCCGTCGCCGCCGCGCAGCTCGATGCGCTGGTTGTCCGGGATGCGCACGTAGTGGGTCCGGTCGTTGCCGCCGTACGTCGGCAGTTTGGGTGCCCAGGTCGCACCGCTCGCACTGGAGGCGACCGCGCCGGTCCGCTTGTAGGAGTTGACCGTCGGTGCGATGACCGCCTGCAGCGCGGTCGCGTGCTCCAGGATGCCGGCGACGAAGGAGTACGCCGTCTTCGACAGCCCCAGACCGACCGAGTCCTCGTCGCCCCCGCTGCTCGCCGGGAAGACCGGGGCGTCGGTCGCGGTGTCGCGCAGGGAGAGGTGGAGGTGAAGGCCGGAGCCGGTGCGGTTGGCGAACGGCTTCGGCATGAAGGTCGCGATCATGCCCCGCTCCTGGGCGAGCACGCTCAGCAGGTAGCGGAGGGTGATGACTCGATCGGCTGTCGTCAGGGCGTCGGCATACTGGAAGTTCTGCTCGAACTGGCCGTTGCCGTCTTCGTGGTCGTTGGCGTAGTTGCCCCAGCCGAGCTGGTTCATCGCGGTGCTGATCGAGGTCAGGTGGTCATACATCCGGGTGACGCCACGCGCGTCGTAGCACGGCTGGGCCGCGACGTCGTCGCTGTCCGCCGGGACCACGGCGCCCGCCGCGTCGCGCTTGAGGAGGAAGTACTCCACCTCGGCGCCGGCGTAGGGCGCGAAGCCGGCGGCGGCCGCTTTGGCGACGACCTGCTTGAGGATCACGCGGGGAGCGAAGGGCCACAGCTCGCCCTTCACGTGGGGGTCGCAGTGGACGATCGCCAGGCCTTCCTTGACGAACGGGACGGGCGTGAACGAGGCGACATCCGGGATCGCCATCAGGTCGGGGTCCTTGGGCTCCTGCCCGATCGCGCCGACGGCGTACCCGGCGAAGCCGACGCCCTCGGTCGCCAACTCGTCGACAGCCTCGACAGGCACGAGCTTGGCACACGGCTTGCCGTTGAGGTCGACGAAGAGCGCCAGGAGGAACTTGGTGCCGCTGGCCTCACAGAGGGCGGCCAGGTCGAGGTTGTCGGTCATGATGACTCCCGAAGTCAGGTTCACTGAAATGAATCAGTGTCTCCGCTGAGTAGACATAGTGGATGTTTCGATGTCGTTGCGGAGTAGTTAGGTCTGGATCTCGTGAGCCTCGGATCCGGTCTTACGGATCGCACGGTCGATGCGCGTTGCGGCGGCCGTGCGATGAGTCGCCGTCGTCGACCGCGGCTCGCGCCGAGCCAAGGTCGTGAGGTTCACACCGGGGTGATGTCCCCGCCCATGGGGCTTGCCGCAGGCGAGGGCGCCGCCATGGCGGCAAGCGCACCGGTCCGGTTACCGGCGACAGCGCCCACCGGACGGAGGTCGTACGCCGACGTGCGACGTCATGCCGAAGCTCACCGACCGGGCGGAGGCGCGACGGTGACCTCGTCGGCATCGGGTGGAGCCGGCTCGGGTTCGGGTGAGGATCTCTGCGCGCTCGGCCGGTCCGGCGTCGTACTCGCTGACGATGGTGACGATGCCGCCCCCTCCCCGCCGACGTGACGACGGGCGCGTCGGCCGGCTCGATGCTGGTGGAGCGGTGGTGGATCTTGCGGGGGAACGGGGAGAGGAAGTCGGCGCAGCGCCCGGCCGCTGGGATGCTTTTGGAAATCGTCATCTATATGCAATACCGGTGATTTAGGTTGTTTTCCGGCGGGTCGGCTTAGTCTTGGTCGGCCCGACCAGGGTTACGAGTATCTGGCCGGGGCGGATTGTGGTGCTTGAGGTTGCTCCGGTTTGGTGGACAGCCATCCGCTTGGGGACACTGGTCCCCGCAAGGAGGAGTCCATCGTGCCGAGAACACGCCCGGCCTACCCGCCGGAGTTCCGTCGCCAGATCGTGGAGCTGGTCCGCGCCGGCCGCACGCCGGAGGAGCTCGCCAAGGAGTTTGAGCCGTCCGCGCAGACCATCGGTACCTGGGCGAACCAGGAACGAGTGGACGCTCACCGCAGCACCAGACGGACCCCGCGTGACCTGGGCGATGGACATGACCGGTGGTGGGGCCTGAAAGCCGACATCCTCACCCTGTCCGGAAGCCCGGTGCTGGAAGCGGCCTATCAGGTCGTCGGGACGATCGTACCGGCGCTAGGCGCGGTCAAGCCATGATCGATAGCCGGTACTGAGAAGGCGACTGACCGGTCTGGGCATTGAAGACGCGGCTGAGGTAGAACGCATCCCGGTATCCGCAGCGTTCGGCGATCACCTGCAGGGTGTCGTCGGTCTTCGTGAGGAGTTCCCGCGCCTTCCGTAGCCGGACGCTGCGCAGGTACGCGATGGGTGTGACGTTCTGGACGGCCCGGAAACGTCGCGAGAGTTGGGCTGGACTGATGTCGAGCGAAGCGGCCAGGCCACCGAGTGACAGATCCGGTGAATTGAAGTTCGCCAGGAGGTACGCCGTTGCCTGCCGCACCAACTCGTCTTCGGGGAACTCGCGTTGACGGAGCAGCATCAGGACGATGTCGGTCACCACGTGGGCGGCGATCACATCGACGTGCGTCCGGGCAGCTTCAAGCATCATGAGGTCGGAGCGGAGTCGATCGAGTTCTACTACTCGCGAGAGGCCGATCGGCGGAGCCAGCTCTGTGTTGAAGCGAGCGTGGAAGAAGGACGTCGGAGTCTGCATCCGGCGCCAAAGCGAGCCTCCCGGCGGGCATATGACGACATCGTCGAGGTGCGCCTGCCCTCGCTGTCCTCCGGAGACCTCAAAGGTGAAGGTGCCTGTGCGCGGCAGCAGCAGACACCAGCTGTCGTAGCTGTCGAGACTTCGGCTGAACTGTTTCTTGGGCGGCGCGATCAAGTAGCCGTCCAGCGTCACCATGGCAAAAACGTACATGTCTGCGATCAGAATTTCCATCCCCGGCCGCACTCCAACTTGCGAAGGTGCATGACTATGACGACGAAAGCCAATGTTTGTGTCTACGGAGGAACCCCAGCCGGGTGCGTGGCCGCAGTGACGGCACACCAGGAGGGGGCATCGGTGATTCTTATCGAGCCGGGCCGTTGGCTCGGCGGCATGCTGAGCTCGGGGATCAAGCCCTTGCAGGACTGTCCGGTCCCCGCCGCTGTCGGTGGACTGACCAGTGACGTCATCCTCGGCCTCGGGAACAACCCGCACGACATCATGCGGGCGTTTCATGACTGGATCGAGGGCACCGGTATCGAGGTCATCTTCGAACGCCGGGTGCGTTCGGTGAGCGTGGAAGGGAACCGCATCACCTCAGTCCAGCTGGAAACGTCACAGCCGGACCGGTGGGGTGTGCCGTTGCCTGCTTCGGAATCTGTGCCCGATGGCGTCGTCGAAGCGTCGGTCTTCATCGATGCCTCGTACGAGGGCGACCTGATGGCATCGGCCGGCGTTCCCTACCGCACGGGACGGGAAGCGCGGGACGCCTTCGGTGAAGAGGTCGCCGGTGTGCGAACAGTCACCAACTGGACACCGATCGATCCGTATGTCGTTCCAGGCGACAGCACCAGCGGACTGCTCCCTCTGCTGGAACCGGATCACGGCCTGCCTGTGGGGGCCGCCGATCATTACACGCAGGCGTACAACTACCGCTTCTACGTAACGACCGCCCCATCGTGGCGGACTGAGATCACCGCCCCCGATGGCTACACCCCTGAGAACTATGAGCTGGTGAGGAGGTACGTGGAACACCTGGGATCGAACATCGAGGCCCTGAGAGGGATCTTCCCCGGCTGGCTCAACTCGGAGGAGTACAACTATCAGCGGGCATCACTGATCACCAATGCTCCCCTCGGGGTGAGCCGCGAATACCAAGACGGCGACTGGAACGTCCGATCCCGACTGTGGCGCCACCACATCGACTATCTCCGTGGCCTTCACCACTTCCTGTCGACGGATCCGTCCGTGCCCGAGGAGTTCCGAGCGGAGACAGCGAGCTACGGTTTGGACGCGCACATCTTTCCCGAAACGGAAGGCTGGCCACCACAGTTGTACGTGCGTGTGTCTCGGCGGTTGCGTGGGAGATACACCCTCACGCATGACGACGTGCTGAACCGGACCGAGCCTGGTGACAGTATTGGACTCGCGCTTTTCGGCGTGGATGTCTATCCAACGCGTCGCATTCCGCATACCGATCCCCAGACCGGCCGACTTGGCGTGGCGACCGAGGGCGACATGTTCATCGGCGGGCACATGGGCACTGGTCGACCCTACCCTGTTTCCTATCGCGCCATCACCCCGCAGCAGTCCGAGTGCGGCAACCTGCTGGTACCAGTCTGCCTATCGGCTACACACATCGCATATGCGGCAACTCGCATGGAACCCGTGTTCTGCGTCCTGGCCGAATCCGCTGCGGTCGCTGCAGTGCAGTCCCTGCGTGAACAGGCCGACGTCCAAGGCATCGAGCTCGGCAAACTGCAAACCCGGCTGGATGAACGCGGTCAGGTGGTCACGTGGGCCGACTGACGTTCGACCCTGAGTGGGCATTTGATTTAGACGCTGCTGTCTTTCCGGGCTTGAGGGCTGTGTTTCCGCTGGTCAGGCATAGGCTGGTGATCCTGTGGGAGTGGTGCCCTGTCGTGTCGCCGTTCCCGTGGAGGTCGTGGATGCCGTCGGTCGTGGGGCTGCTTGAACAGCGCGAGCTCGTTGCTCGGCGTCGGGTGGACGAGCTGCGGGAGGAGGCCGACCGGATCCAGGCCGAGCTGGCTCTGGCCGAGCGGGACTGGAAGGAATGGGCCATCGCCCGTGTGCGGGTCGGCGAGGTGCTGGACCCGGTCGAGGAGACCGAGCAGGGCCACAACCAGGTCGGCCGGACAGTGCCGGCCTCCGGCGGACGGGCCGAGCAGACGTCGTCAGCGGCAAGAGCCGCGAAGCCCAGGTCACAGGTGCCGGTATGGCGTGAGGGGCTGGACCGGTCGGTGGTGGCGGTCGCGGCGATCGTGTTGAGGACGACCTCGTGGCTGGTCAGCGGTCTGCCGCGCCAGTTCATGGTGATGTGTGAGAACAACCGGTGCTCAATTTTATTCCATTTTGAAGTACCCGGCGGGAAGTGACAGACCGTGACCGTCAGGCCGGCTTCGGCGGCGAACGCGGCCAGCTCGGCCTTCCACAGCCGGTAGCGGTAGCTGTTGGACCCGCCGGCATCCGCGGTGATCAGCAGCCTGGATGCTGCGGGGTAGTCGTGCTGTCCGCGCGCTTGCCACCAGCGGCGGATCGAGGCGGCCGCGAACGCGGACGTGTTGTGGTCGGTCCCGACGTTCACCCAGCCGGTGTTCGCGGTCATGTCGTATATCCCGTACGGAATCACCGACTCCACGTGCGGGCCGGCGAAGAAACTGTGATCCTCAACCTCGACGGGCGTTCCGGCCGGCCGCCACTCCTGTCCGGCCATCGGCAGCAGCCCGATCTGTTCCTTCTTCTTCGCATCCACGCTGATCACCGGCTCGCCCGCGGCCTGGTGCTCTTTGACCTGTTCATTGATGTAACGGAACTGCGCGTCCCGGTCGGGATGGTCGCCTTCCAGTGTCTTGGCGGTGCCCTGCAGGCTGAACCCCTGCTTCTTCAAGAGGCGGCCCACCGTGGGCGCGGTCACGCGATGTCCCTGCCGGGACAACTCGGTGGCCAGGTTCCGCAGCGACTTCGTCGTCCAACGCAGCGGCGACATCGGATCACCGCGTTCGTCCGGCTTCACCAGTGCCATCAGCGCCGGAACCAACTGCGGGTTTACGGCCTCGGCCCGCATCCGGCCACCGCCGGGCCGCCGGACACGACTCTCCTGCAACGGCTCGACCCCGCCCTCGAGCTCGAACACGCCCTTGCGGACCGTCGTCTCGCTGACCCGGGCCGCCCGCGCGACCAGGCGTACACCTCCGTGGCCGAGCAACCGGGCCTCGGTCGCCAATGCCAGCCGCTGCTGACGCTCGTTCAGATGCGGCAGCAGGACCTCGAACCGCCGCGCCAGCTGGCCACGGACCTCGTCGGATATGCGCATACCACATCAACGAGACCTACTCGCGAAGCAACGCGTTATTTTTTGACGGCTTCACCTGCTGCGCAACAGCTTCCGGCACGCGGCCCGACAGGACTGGGACAAGATCGCCAAGGCGCTCAAGCCCGTCTACACGGCCCCGAACGAGGCCGCCGCGGCCGAGCGGTTCGGCGAGTTCCAGGAAACCTGGGGCAAGAAATACCCGGCGGTCATCCGGCTCTGGGAGAACGCCTGGGCCGAGTTCATGCCCTTCCTCTCCTTCGACGTGGAGATCCGCAAGGTGATCTGCTCGACGAACGCGATCGAGTCCGTCAACGCGCGCATCCGCAAGGCCGTCCGGGCCCGCGGACACTTCCCCAACGAAGCCGCGGCCCTCAAGTGCGTCTACATGGCGCTGATGAGCCTGGACCCGACCGGCAAGGGCCGCAAGCGGTGGACCATGCGCAGCAAGGCACCGTTGAACGCCTTCCAGATCGCCTTCGAAGGCCGGCTGACCCCGGCCGCCAACTGACCCCTACAAAAACTGGATCAGCCGTCTACTGGACACACCCTCTCCCGATCGGCAACGGCCAATTCCTCTATCTGGCAACGGGGTTGGACCCGTGCTCGAAACGCCTGACGGGCTGGTAGATCGCCGATCACATGCGGACCTCGCTGGTCACCGACGCGCTCAGGGCCGCAGCGAGGGCCCGCGGCGGGGACGGTCTGCGCGGGGCGGTATTTCACAGCGACAACGGAGCGCAATATGTGTCGAAGGAGTTCGCCCAGGTCTGCTCGGAGCTGGCCGTGACCAGATCGCGCGGCGCGGTCGGCACAAGTGCGGACAACGCCGCCGCGGAGAGTCTGAACGCGACCATGAAGCGCGAGACGCTCCCAGGCCGCAAGCGGTGGAACGGGGCCAGCGAGGCCCGCCTCGCCGTCTGCCGCTGGGCGACCCGCTACAACACCCGCCGACGGCACTCCCGGCTCGGCCAGATCAGCCCGATCACCTACGAACAGCGATCAACTACGCCGGCCACCGCCGCATGACAACCGGTGTCCACGATTACGGGGAAGGCCCCGTAGTCCACGCTCCGCTGTGTACCGCTTCGTGTACTTGCTTCCCGCCTGGTGCTACTTCCTCTGGAACGTCATTCCCCAGTCTCCAGGTGTCCACGATCAAGGGGAAACTCCAGGCTCGTGGAAACCAGACGCATCCACGCAGACGCCCAGATCATCCACCTCGAAGTCCCCACCAGGCAACCGCGCTGACCGGACCGGTACGGCACTCACACATACCGCCGCAGCTGGAAGGGCAGCGGTCACCCGATGGTAACCGCCGCCCCTGTCGTTTATTGGTATCTACCCTAGCCGGAAGCCAAACAGGCTCGCAGCCGAGTGATGTCTGGAGGACTCAGCCGTAGGACGAACTCGGCCAGGTTGCCCTGGTCCGAGAAGCCGAAGACTGCCGTCGAGTCACCGACACCCCGTGCCACGCTTTCCGGCCCAAAGCGAAGACACAGGCCGTCTGTGTACAGCTGAACTCCACCTGCTGAGGGATCCTGTGCTGACTCGTCGTACGACAGTACCGGCACGCCGGAATCCACAGTCGTGGGAACGGGCAAGGGGAGCACTTTCTCCTCCGGCCTGACGAGGTCAACGAGGATGACTTCCACCACCTCACCACTGTCCTGGTCAGTCTTGATCTCAACTAGGGATGCTCCCACGTCCAGTGTGATGGAGATTGGCGCCTGTCGAAGGCGCGAGTAGGCCGGCCACTGAGCGGTAAGTGGGACATACTCGTCGAGATCGACAGTGGGGCTCTCTACCGGTTGCACGCCCCGGATCTTCAGCGGCACCACGCCTCACCCGAGCCTTCGCGCGTGCTTCAGTACAGGATTCTGCGCCAGGGCTCTGGGCTGGACGATGATCAGCTCCCAGCCGTGACTGACGGTCCTCCGACCGTACTGGATGCCTTGCCTGGTCGCATCATCCACGGCCCGGACGAGGGAGACCAGCATCTCTTCCGTCTTCAGGTTTCGAGAAAAGCTGTTGTGCATGATCTCCTCGACGATGTGCTTGGTCGCGTTCGGGTTGACCCAGATTCGGTGTCCGCTAGCGGTCAGCAGGTTGAAGGACCTCGGCAGTATTGTGCCAGCGTAGACAGGCTGCGTTGCTGCGATTCGTGTCCACACGGAGGCGGTGGCGTACTCCACCCCTTCCAGGGCGAGATGCCTGCCGCCTGCGACGGGGAAAGGCACCATGCTTGCGTACAGGCCGGTGTTGTAGGCGGGTGGGCAGGTGACCTGGGCGCCGGTGAGGTAGCTGAAGGTTCCGAGGGTCATGCCGTCGAGCAGGCCGAGGCCCGCTTGGCCTGTGACTTCGACTGCGCCTCTGGTGACCTTATCGGAGAGGTTCTTGGCCGATTGCACGATGGGCGCCTGGGTCGCGGTTTCGCGGTCTTCCTTCGCGCAGTTGTTGTTCCAGCCCCAGTTGCCGGTGAAGACGTCCTTCATTTGTGTTGCGATGCTGCACATGCCGCTGGGGTCGACGCGGCTGGTCGGCATGTTCTCGACGTAGGCGTACGACTGTGTGTGCGGCGTCTGCGTACCCGAGGCATAGGGGTCGCGGCTGGTGAAGCGGCCGGTGCCCGGGTCGTAGTTGCGGGCGCGGAGGTTGATGCTCGTGGCGACCGCGTCGTAGTCGTTCTTGATGGTCTGGTCGGTGTACTCACCCGTGAACCCGAAGTGGTTGACCGGTGCGTCCTCGGCGCCGATGTTGAGGTTCGTGGGGTACTCACCGAATGGGCCGAAGATGTACTCGGCCGTGGCGCCGCCGGTGGAGTTGGTGATGTTGGTGACCGAGCCGATCAGGTCGTGCTGGTAGGAGAAGGTGCCGTTGGGCTGCTTGGTGGACTCGATCTGACTGAGTTCGTTGTAGGTGTAGGCGGCCGTCCAGGCGGTTCCGGAGATGCTTTCCCCGGCCAAGACAGGCAGTTCGTTGTTGATGTCCCAGGTGTATGACGTCGTGGTGGTGCCCTTGACCGCACTGGCGCGGTTTCCGTCGGCGTCGTACGTGTAGGTGGTCGTTCCCTTGGACTTGAGCTGGTTTGCGGCGTTGTAGGTGAGGGTCTCGACTCCGTTGGTGGTCTGGTTTCCGTCGGCGTCGTAGGTGTAGCTGGTGGTGCTGGCTCCGGTGGCTGCTTTGGTGAGCTGGTCTGCGGCGTCGTATGTGTAGTTGGTGGTGCTGTTGGGAGCGGTCCGGGTCAGACGGTTGCCGACCTTGTCGTAGGCATAGATCGTGGTGGGTGATCCGGCCGGGCAGGTGTCGGCCTTGGTGGGCGAGGAGCAGTCGCCCTTCAGTCGTCCAGCCTGGTCGTAGGTGTAGTACTCCGACTGCGTCGCGGTCGTGCCTACGTGGTCGACTCGTTGGGGCCGGCCGTCCTCATCGAGGACGCCGTGCCAGGACGCCAGCGTCTCGGTGGTGTTGGAGGTGATGACGTCGGTGAGCCGCAGGCTGCGGTCGTAAGTCCTGGATTCTGTGTAGCCGTTGGGCTGGGTGGTGCCGGTCAGCAGGCCCGGAAAAGCGTGGGCGTACGTGGTTTTCAGGCCGTTGGTGGTGGCTGTAGCGCGGTCGCCGTCGGAGTTGTAGGTGTACGTGGTCTGCTGGCCGTCCGGATAGGTGCGGCTGGTCAGTTGTCCGGCGTCGTCGTAGCCGTAGGTGAAGGCCTTGCTGCCTGGCAGGCTGACGGTGGTCAGCCTGCCATTGTTGTCGTAGCCGAAGGTGCGTGTGCCGGTGGCGTCGACGATCTGGTGGCGGTTGCCGACAGCGTCGTAGCCGGTGGTCGTCGCCGGGGTCGAGTCGCTGTAACTGGTGGCCGTGGGCCGGTTCAGGGCGTCGAAGGTGCTCGTGGCGACCGTGCCTCGGGCGTTGGTCGCCTTGTCGAGGTTGCCGTCGGCGTCGTAGTGGTAGCCGACGGTGCGCTCCAGCGGATCTGTGACCGACGTCAGACGGTGCACGGGATCGTAGCCGTAGGTGGTGGTGTGCTGGTTGGCGTCGGTGCGGGTGTGTATGTTGCCGGCGGTGTCGTAGGTGTAGGCGGTGGTTCCGTCGTCGGGAGCGGTGACCGTCTTGATGCGCCGCAGGGGGTCGTAGGCGTAGGTCGTACGGCGGTTACTGGCGTCCTGTGCGGTTGTCAGCAGGTTGAGGCTGTTGTACTCGCGGATCTGCTGATGACCGTAGGGGTCGGTGATGCTGGTCTGGTTGCCCGCGGCGTCGTAGCCGAACTTGGTGGTGTAGTCCGTCGGCGTGTTGTTGGTGAAGTAGCCGCGCGGGTCGGTCTCCGCTTCCAGGAGGCCGTCGTCGTTGTAGGCCCAGGTGTACTTGCGCGTGAGGTGGGACGTCTGCAAGGTGCGGTTGCCGTCGGCGTCGTAGCCGTACGTGGTGACCTTGTTGAGCGGATTGGTGACCGTCTCCAGGAGATCGGCCGGTGTGTAGGTGAACTTGGTGATCTTGCCACGTGCGTCGGTGACCTGGTTGACGTTGCCGTTGGGGTCGTAGCCTGTCGTCGTGGCGTGATTCAGTGCGTCGGTGACCTTGGTGGGGCGGTTGAGGTCGTCGTACTCGGTGGTGGTCACCGCGCCCATCGGGTCGACAGACCTGGTCACGTTGCCGTTGGCGTCGTAGCCGTACGTGGTGGTGTACTTCGCCGGGTCCGCGCCCGACACGTTGCCGCGGGGCGAGGTGAGGGAGACCAGACGGTTGGCCTTGTCGTAGACGTATGTGGTCTTGCCGCCCGCCGCGTCGACTTCGGAAACGACGTTTCCGTTGGCGTCATAGCCGGTGCTCTCGGCCGAGCCGTCCGGAGCCGTCACCGAGGTGAGGCGGTTGAACTTGTCGTAGCCGTAGACGGTGACCTGCTGGGTGGCGTCGGTCACCTTCGTCTGGTTGCCGTTGTCGTCGTACTCGTAGGCGGTCACCTGACCGGCCGGATCCGTCACCTTCTCCAGGTGGCCTGCCGCGTTGTACCCGAATGTGGTGGTGTACTTTGCCGGATCCGCGCCCGACACGTTGCCGCGCGGGTCGGTCATGGTGAGTACGCGTCCTGCAACGTCGTAGGTGTAGGTGGTCTTTGCGCCCGATGGTGCAGTCTGGGAGGTCAGGTTTCCCTTCGTGTCGTAGCCGAAGGAGGTGGGTTTGCCCCGCGGGGATGTCGACGTGGCGATCTGCCCCGCCGCGTTGTACGTGTACGAGGTCTTTCCCTTCCGGCCGTCGACCGAGGTCAGCCGCTGGTCACCGTCGTAGTCGTAGGTGGTCTTCGCACCGCGGGCGTTGGTGAAGGTGGCGATGTTGTGGGAGGTGTTGTAGGTCCACGACTCGGTGACTCCTCCGCCGCTGCGGCTCAGCAGACCGCCGGCGGAGTCGTACGACATGGTTGTGGACCGGCCCCGCGGGTCCGTGACGCGGGTGAGCCGCATGTTGGCGTCGTACACGTAGGAGGTGACGTTGCCGAGCGGGTCGATGCGGTTGCGCAGCAGGCTGCCGGTGTAAAGGTCCGTCCAGATACCGCCGTTGGGATCCTGGTAGTCGGTCTCCAGAGTCGCCCGGGTGAACGTTGCTGTCCTGCCTTCGGCGTCGGTGTGCTTCACCACACGACCACTGCCGTCATACTCGACGTCCATGACCTTTCGCCCGGCCGGGTCGGTGACGCTGGTCAGCCGGCCGACGCCGTAGCCGTAGACGAAGGTTCCGCCGTCGGCCCCCGTCGCGGAAGTGAGCAGCCTGTCCGTATAGCCGTAGCTGACGCTCCGACCGCCGGGCAGTTCAGCCGCCTTCAGGAGGTGGGTATCGGGATCGATAGTCAGGTCGATCACATGCCCGGCAGCATCCGTCACCGTGTCGAGGTCCGCACCCGAGTATGCAAAAGTCAGGCCCTTGCCCGCGGCGTCCAGCCAGTTGGTGAGTCGGCCGCTGCCATCGAACGTGAGCTTGTCGTGGCTGCCGCTCGTCAGTGTGAACCCGCTCGTGGCCGATCCCGTCAGCGTCGCCGTCACCCCGAGGGAAGAAGCGGTATAGACGCCCGTGGTCGCGTTCTTGGCGTAGGTGATCCGGGCACCGCTGTCGGCGACATACACCGCCTTGGTGTCGGCCACTTCGAGGTGCACGTCGTACGCGGAGGACCAGCCCCTGCCGAGGATACCTGACGCGCTGTTGTTGGAGGAGTAGGTCCTCCGCAACGCGAACGCCACACCAGGTGCCGGCACCTGGGCGTCCACAGCGGACTCCGTCTGGGCACCGGTCGCCGTGTTCACCGGGTCCCCGAGGTAGCCCTGGAACGGCATCCGGCCCGTGCTGTCGAAACAGCCGCAGCCATACGTCTCAGATCCGGGGACCGTCACGGGGCGTCCCATGGCCGCGATGTTCGGGCCCTTCGCCTCGGCACTCCAACCGGTGGCGCACCCCGTGCCGAGAGGGTCCGCGTATGTTCCCCGGTCCGCGGACACGGAGACCTTCATGTAGTACTCGACACCCTGAGTCAGGATCGTCGGATCGTCGACCTCCCCGTTGAGCGTCTTCCCGGACCAGTCATTCGTCCCGTCAGGGTCCGAATCGCACCACTGCTTGATCAACGCGTTGTCCGAGGCCCGGTAAAGAGCTTGGTGGATCGACTCGGTCCCCACCGGAGTGTCGAACTTGACGTTGCCCCACTCCACGTCGAAGCCGAACCACCCATGCGGGGCCACACGCAGATTCGTAGGAGCCGCGATCGCCGCTGCCGCGGCACTGACGGACTCGTGCTTCACTGCCTTGGCGTCAGGCGCTGCACCGCTGCTCGCCAGGGTTTTGGTCCCCGGGAGCCTGACGAACTCCCCGGGCTTCTCCGATGCCCGCAACGCTTCGACCTGAGCACGGCGTTCCTTGAGCGTCATGGGACGCTCCGACTTCAGTACCTTCGACGTGCGCCCTGCCGGGCCATTCTTGGCAGTAGGCGCATTCTCAGCCGCTGCCACAGGTCCCGCCGATAGTGCTCCGCCGCCCATCACCAGGGAGAGCACCGTCACAGCTACGAACGACCGGACAGCAACAGAAGACGTTCGCAACCTACGTCTTGCGCGGCCCCACACAGACAGAACCACCGCACAGCCCCCACTTCAATACGAGAGTCACAAGATCTCCACGGATGGTGGGACTGTAACCCTTGATGTGAAGGACATGTCAATGACAGGGTTTCGGTCGCGGAGTGGCAGGGATTTCAAGCCAAGGCTCCATGAAGTGCGCTAACCCTGTTGCTGTCAATCCCCCGGAAACGTGGAGGACTTCCTTATGCGGCTTGAGCGTCCTGTTGCGAGCGGGACCGCGCTTCGGCGACGGTTCGCTCGAACTCCACCGGAGCCAGTCCGCTGGCCGCGCTGTGCCTCTGGGGCGACCGAAGATCGCAACCAGGTCACCCGCCTGTACATGAAGCTGGAGCGCAGCGTGGCGGTCGCCCTCTGGGGCGACCGAGGATCGCAACGTGATGGTCTGCTCGATCGTCCCGACCATCGTTCGGTCGGTTGTGAGAGATCCGCAAGGCCCCCGGAGCGCGTCCACGGCGGCAGGAAACGATCAAGTCGAGTAGCTTCGTGCACCACACCTGTTGCATCCGCTATAGTGTTCGATATTGTTCCTGAGCTGCGAAAACTCCAGTCGCAGGCTCGTGGCGCCCCGGAGAATGGTCGGTGACTTCGACCCATGGTGTCCGAGGAGATCGCTAGTGCTCCGCCGCCCAGCTGCGACAGGTCGGTGTGTTTGCCCAGGTCGGCACTCCAGCGTTCCCGCCCGGTGATCGCGTCGAGTCCGCGGACTCTGTCGTCGGCGTCGATACACAGGGTGCGGC
>NZ_JBSGBN010000129.1:0-28189 GCF_053601275.1 Streptomyces sp. NPDC004752
GACCGTGTTCCGAGCTACGTCTCGGACATGACGGAGACCGAGTGGCAGGAGCTGCGCCGGCTGCTGCCGGTGCCGGCGTGGCTTCAGGGGCGGGGGGTCCCGCCGGTAATGTTGCTGGATTGAACGCTAAGGAATGATCTTGATTCCTCGCCGTAGGCGGAGGATAGCCAGTCACCTACGACGCCAAAGGCGCGGTGGTCTGTTCGTCGTACTCGCGCAGCATGCGCATGACGGTCGCGGGTGAGGGGTGCTGGCCATTTTTCTTGCCGGTGGTGATGACGAGCCGGGCGGCGATGTCGCGCAGGCTCATCTCCTGCTCCCGCAGGTGGAGGGCCATGGAGAGCATGTGGTCGTCGGTGACGCCTGCGCCGCCGATGGTCTTGCCGCGCTTGCGGGCGGACTCGTGGTCTTCGAGGGTGCGGTCGCGGATGTACTCGCGTTCCATCCCGGAGATTATCTGGAGCCGCCCAGAGGGCGTCCTTGATGTTCAGCAAGGTCACCGGAAGCCCTGTGATCTGCGGTTGTGACGTGGTTATCTCCTGCTTCATCCATGACGTTGATGAAGGGGAGGCGCCATGCTCGTACAGCGTGTCGCGTTGCCGACAGTGCGGGTGGAGTCGTGGACGGTGCTGGGGGACGACGACGTCCCGGTGGAGCCGATCGAGCGCTACCTGGCCTATCTGACGGACGTCGACAGGTCGCCGAACACCGTCAGGGCGTACGCCTACGACCTCAAGGACTACTGGACGTTCCTGGCCCACCGGGGACTGGACTGGCACGAGGTCCGCTTGGAGGATCTTGGCGAGTACGTCGTCTGGCTGCAGCTGCCACCTTCGGGTCGCAAGGGGCAGATCGCGGTGCTGCCGTCCGTGGAGCCGCACGTCAGCGCGTCCACGGTCAACCGCAAGTTGTCGGCGCTGTCCGCGTTCTACGCCCACCAGCTGCGGCACGGTGTCGATGTCGGTGATCTCCTGACGACCCTGCAGCCGCCCGGCCGTCGGGGCGGCTGGAAGCCGTTCCTGCACCACATCAGCCCCGGCCGGTCCCAGCCCCGGCGGACGATCTCGCTGAAGGTCCCGAAGAAACTGCCGCGCGTGCCGCACACGTGGAAGACCAGGCGCCCGCCGGGCGTGGTGGTGTCGAGTGCCTCGCGCAGCGAGGTGAAGCCGATGCCACGCTTGCGCAGGCCGGACACGATCGCGATGAGGTCCTGGATGGAACGGCCGAGCCGGTACAGCGACGGGACGACGAGGGTGTCGCCCTCGCGCAGGAAGTCGAGGGCCTTCCACAGCTCCTCGCGTTCGGCGTTCTTGCCGGACTTCTTGTCGGCGAAGATCCGGATGCACCCTGCTTCGGTGAGGGCGTGGATCTGCCGGTCGAGCAACTGTCCCTTGGTGGACACGCGCGTATCCCACGAGGCCGCCGGTCCGTACGGCCGGAACTGGGGAGAGTAGGTCGGCGGTGTCGTCGTCCTGGGGTGGCTGCATTCGCCAGATCGTACAGAAAAGGGTGCTGCTCAAGTTCTTGAGCACATCGACTTTCTGACACCGTTTTATGTGCATGATCAGGCGCCGATGTCGACTTCCGAAGTCCTTTGCACGGATGTCTGAACTCCTGTGCACGCTGGTCCTGGCGGCCTGGTCGGTGAGTTCGGCTGGTTCGTTTCCGTCAGGTCAGCATGTCTTGCGGTAGGGGATGTCGGGGATGTAGGTCTTCCATTCCCGTTCGGTGAGGGGGCCCGACTTGGCGCAGAGGTCCCGGATCAGCTGCGCGGGGCCGATGGTGTGGGTGAAGAATCTGCCGTGCTTGTCCACGCTGGTCAGCGTTGAGCCGTCGGGGGCGAACGCCAGCGCGACGATCTGGTCGTTGTACGTCGTGAGCGGGGCGCCGACCTGGGTCCGGGTACGGCTGTTCCATACCTTGATCTGGTAAGTGGGCCCGGCTTGATGGACCGTGGCGAACAGTCGGCCATCGGGTGAGGCGGCGGTGGCTGTTTCCGGCGTGTTCAGGGAAAGGGATACGGCGCCGGTCCGCAGGTCGTTCCCTTTGGGCAGAAGTGTCTGAGCGTCCCAGAGCCGGATGTAAGGTCGGAATCCGCGGGGGTACGTGTAGAGCGTCGCGCCGTCGTTGCTGACGGAGTCCACCTCCAGGCTCGGAATGCCCTTGGTAATGGCCCGGCCGGAGGGGAAGGCGACCCTGCCGAGGTTCGGGGCAGCGATTACGGATTTGCCGTCGGGCTGGAAGAAAACGGCCCCTCCGTTGCTCGGGTAACCGAGATCGGCGCGCACCTCGCGGATCCGGCGCATGGTGGTCAGGTCCCAGAACGTGAGCGTGTTGGTCTGGGCTTTCACGACCTGGACGGCGAGTGCCTTGCTGTCCGGCGAGAACGCGAATGCCTTGTCCGGTGAGAACGGGTACGGCTGCTTCCCGCCGCCGGGCCGGTCCTTTTCGTATATGGACAGGCTGCCGAGCAGTGACGGCTTCTTCTTGGCCGTATCCCAGATCTCAATCTGGGTATCGGAAAGGACGGCAAGCAGCTGGCCATCGCGGCTGAGCCGGATCCCCTCCACGCTGTGCCCCTTGCTTCCCGCGACCGAGGTCACGGTGGAACGCTTGGTCCGTGACAGCGCGGACCAGATTTCGATGTCACCAGCATCGCTGAGCGCGAGGGTACGCCGGTCCAGACTCACCGCGCTCTCTTGGTAGTACTCACCGGTCGCCTTGGGGGGTTTGGTGAAGGCGTGGACGTCGAGCGACCGGACGACGCCGTCGAACCCGGCGCACCGGAGCTTCGAGTCGTCGGCCGTGAAACGCAGGGGCGTCGTGGGGTGACACTCGCTCTGGGTGGTCGCGTAACGCATGACGGGCACGGACGCCCGCAACGCTTCTCTGTCCCAGACGAAGGCATTCAGCACGAGAAACCGGCCGTCGTGACTGAAGCGGGGGAGATAGTCACTGGGGTACTCGGCGCCCTTGAGCTCGGTGCCGAGCGGTTCTTTGATGCCTCGGTCGAACACGTTGACCGTGCCGCCCTTGAGCGTCAGAGCAACGGACTTCCCGTCTGGGCTGAACACCGCAGGCCCCTCGATGTCGGCGGCCTTGACCCCGTAGGGGAGGGAGACGGGCAGCTTCTTCTTGGTGTGTGTGTCGAACCAGGTGAATCGCTTCCCCTGGCCGCCGCCGGGCAGGGAGAGTATGCGTTCGTCCGGGGAGAACGAGGTGTCCGCCAAGAAGAAAACGGGTCCGCGGGAACTCATGGTGATGATCTTGCGGGCGGTACGGGTGTCCCAGATCGTCAGCGTGGTCTCAAGGAACGTATCGGTCGATTCTTTCGACTCGATCATCAGGTAGGTGCCCAGCGGGCTGAGCGCTGTCGTCGGCCAGAGCCCGGTGCTCTCCTTGACGGTGGCATAGGTGTGAGTGCTGCGCAGGCGGGCGCTGGAGACGTCGAGCAGGCGGGTGTATCCGTCATCGGTGCTCACGGTCGCCGTCTTGCCGTCGTCGGAAAGGTCCACTTGGTGGACCCTGGCCGGGGTGGTGTAGGAACTGATCTTCGTGCGGGTCTGGACGTTCCAGAACTCCACGCGGGTGCCCGCCGCCTTCGCGAAGATCTGCCCGGTGCCGTCGAGATCGGATGCCGTCGCCGCGAAGCCAGGCAGCTTGAGCGCATCGTCCTCCCACTGGTTGCGCAGGGCCAGCAGGGCCGACCAGGACTCGGGGGTGTCGGCCAGGTCTGCCGATGCCACCGCCAGCCGCCGGGCGAGCTCGGGATCGGTGCGGCGAAGTGACTGGGCGACGCCAGCCACCTGGGCGGAGACGGCACGGTCACGCTGGCCGATGACGGTCTGCCGCTGATGGATTGCGACGCCAGCGGCGATCAGGGCGAGAGCCAGCATTCCGGCGAGAGCGGTGTTGATGCGCCGGGTGCGGCGGATGGCTGACTGCAGATGCTGTCGGCTGGCTTCCAGGAGCGAGATGATCTCTGCCGGCAGCGAGCGCTGACCTGCCCATTCCTCTCCTTCTGCGAGGAGGGAGCCGTCCAGCAGGTCGCCGGGAAGGCCGCTGTGCGCGTGGCGGGCCTGCTGCTCGGCGGCGCGCAGGAGCCAGACCTGGAACTGGTGGTCCTGGGCGACCCAGTCACGCAGGTCGGCCCAGCCGCGGATGAGCGCGTCGTGGATGAGCTCCACCGCCGGTTCACCAGGGGGCGCGCCTGGAGGTGTGGTGGTGCCAGTGGTAATGATGCGGTAGCGGGTCAAGGCCGCCAGTACGGCATCGAAGGCGGCGTCGGCGGCCGGGCCCGTGAGTCTCTGGTCGGTTGCCAGGGCGCGGAGGCGACTGAGAGGGACGGGCCGGCGGGTGGCGGGGATGCCGTTGGCCTCGTCGGCAGGCCGGACCAGCGCGGTGAGGATCCGTTGCGCGGTGGAGTGCTGGTCGGCAGGCAGCTGTCCGAGAGCACGGTTGCACCAGGCCGTCAGGCTGCCGGTGACTTTGCCGATTTTCTCGTAGGCCGCATGGGTGAGGCTGCCGTCCTCGCGGCGGCGCACCCATAGCTGACGCAAGGCAAGTTCCAGCGCCGGGAGCAGGGTTGCTGGTGCCTGCCTGGCCGTCGGGCCGGTGTCCAGGATGTCGTTGACGATCCGGTCCGCCAGGCCGGCTTCGAGAGGCAGGCCCACGGCTGCGGCGGGCCGGTTGATGATCTCTTTCAGTTCGGGGCGGCTCAGCGTCGCGGGGATGTTGCACAGCCCGGGCACGGCGGCGTTCATCAAGCCGGGGGCGAGTGCGTCGAGCGGGGCATAGAAGTCGTTGCGCATGACCAGCAGCACGGTGACGGCGGCATGGGAGTCGGCCAGCTCCACCAGCTGGTCCACGGCTCGCGGACGCCCGCCGTCGGCACCTTGGTGTGAAGTGGGGGCCAGTTGGGCGAGGACTTCCTCAAACTGGTCGATGACCAACAGCAGACGATCGTGATCGGGCTCGGTGGCTAGGCGGGCCCCGGCCGCGGCCGACAGGCCGTCGGCGGCGGCACCGGGCAGGCCCGCATCTTCCAGCTGGGCGATAAGGTCACGCCCGGGGCGGGCATACACAGGCAGCCAGCGATCGCTGCCCGGGAGCGCTCCCCCGGCCAGGGCAGGCAGAACGCCCGCGTTGACCAGTGACGACTTCCCCGCTCCGGAGGGGCCCAGCAGCATCAGCAGCCGCCGGTTCCCACCGAGTGCCGCTAGCACCCGTTCCAGGGCCGCCTCCCGGCCGTAGAACCAGTCGGCGTGCTGGGCGGTGAACGGCTCCAGCCCCAGATACGGGCACGCCTGGTGTTCGGCCAGCCGGGGTCGGACGTCCCGCAGCACCTCGGCCGGAGTCGCGTAGGCGATACCCAGCCCTTTCAGATGGGCATCGGGGGAGGCGATGGAGGTGACCATGCCGATGACCAGGCCGGTCGCCTCGTCCACTACCGGGGCGCCGCTGAACCCTTTGGTCAGATCGTTGGCCTGTGTCAGTTGAAGCAGCCGCACGGCACCGTTGCCCGCAGGCAGGAGGTCGCCGGCTTCGCCGTACCCGAAATGGCCGCCCAGCGGTGCCTGGGCGGGAAACCCGAATGAGAAGACTCGATGCCCCCGGCACCCCGCGCTCACCCCCACGCCCATGCCCCGGGCCCCTGCCGGAACAGCCTCCAAGCGGAGAACAGCGACGTCGTCCGCCTCGGGCGCCCGCCACCCCTCAGCCACCACGTCGGCCATCACTCGCGGTGCGTCCGGCAGATGAGGGAAGACCACCTCCACCCGGTCCCCCAGAGACCGCCCGGCAGCGCGTACCACATGCGCGCAGGTGAAGCCGGTGCCCTCACCTGTCAGGAAGCCTGCTCCGGTAACGCCACCGTCGGCAGCGAGTACCTGGAATACCGACACGGACATTGACGGCTCACCCGCCCCGGCGAGCCAACCATCATCGTCTGGGACGTCCTCCGCCGAGCTGCCGCCGGAGTCTGATGCAGGCTCGTCCCTCACGGTCATTCCCCTCCTGTTTGAGGGTTCCGCTCCCCCGACTCTCCGCTCTCCCACACCATGCGAACCTTCAGATGGACGGCTGCTTCGCCAGCCGTGATGACCGCCCCGGCCTTCGCCGACAGATTCACCCCGAACTCCACCTCAACCGTCCGAGAACCCGTCCCTCTCAGCTGGTCCCGCACCGCCCGCGCCATCTCCCCCACCGGAACCAGCGCCTCCTGCAACGTGCAAGGCAGATCACGCACTGCGTCACCGACCCGGCCCGCCTTCACCGGCCCGCTGAACTCCGAGGTGCCTCCCACCTCCTCCAGCAGGATCCTCCCCCCGCCTTCCAACGGCATCCACGCAAGCTCCGGCATGGGCTCCCCTCCCGAAAAGTCTGCCCGCCCTCAATACCCAACTGGGCAACAGTGCCCCACTGCTCGCTCCCGTAGCTTGCCCACCAAGAACCACCACATACGGACGGGACCGCTCCGCAGACCACTGGCGTGGGGAGATGGGGAACACCACCAAACGATCAGGAGCGGGAGCTGAGTGAACCTGCCCTGGGCGTACTTCGGGTACACATTGATGTTTCGGTCGCGGGAGGTCTTGATCTGGATCGGCTGCGTCCAGTCCAGGTGTAATCCGGTAGGGAGGCCAGGAGATCGACGCCGTCGTCCCGGACTGGGACTGCGACCTCCAGGCCCGCGCGTACGACTTCGCCGATAAGCCAGTGCCGTCCGAGATCTCGACCTGCTGCGGATCCAAGTGCGATGCCATCAGCGAATCCCGTTCGATGTCTCGTCGCCACCTTGCACCGTGAAGTAGCGGTGCAGGGAGGTCTTGGGGATGCCGGTTTTCGTGGCGATCTCGCCGAGGCTGCTGCCCTGCTGCTGAAGGAGCTTGGCGTACTCGATTTTGTCGGCGGGGCGGCCGATGCGGCGGCCGGCGGCTTCGGCGACGGCGCGGGCGTGGGCGGCCCGTTCGGCGGTGAAGGTGCGTTCCATCTCGGCGAACAGGGCCAGCAGCAGGAAAACGGTGTCAGAAAGTCGATGTGCTCAAGAACTTGAAGGGCACCCTTTTCTGTACGATCTGGGTGGGTGCAGCCACCCCAGGATGACGACACCGCCGATCTCCTCGCGCCCATTGTGCGACATCCCGTGTGTTCCCCTGAGCCCTCCTGCGTCTCCAACCTCGTGGCCAGGGGGTTCCTCCTCCTTCGTGTGCTCTGCGACTCCGTGACGTAACTTCGGGATTCTTGAAGCGTTCTCACTTCGTCCGACCGATCCGCAGTCGGGCCGAAGGCGAGGAGGCTCGGGTTGGCGGCGCTGGCAGTCGTGCGGGACCTCCGCGATGTGCGGGCTCCGGTCTCGGCGGAGGAACTGGAGCAGTTCGAGACCGACGCACTGGCCGGGTTCGTGCTCGCGCGGGCGTCGGCCGGGCTGACGGACGGCACCATCCGTGGGGACGTCGGTCACCTGGAACAGATGCGGACGTGGTTCGGTCGGCCGCTGTGGGACATGGAGCCCGCCGACGCGGACGCGTACTTCGGGAAGGTGCTCCGGAACTCGCCCAGCGGCACCCGGTTAGCCCGGTCGCAGGCGCTGACCACGTACTTCACGTTCCTGGAGTTGAGGCACAAGGTCGAACTGCACCGGATGACCGGCCGGGTTGTCGAGTGTCCGATCGACGAGATGAACCGGCCGCGCGGGGCGAAGGACGCCCAGTTGCGGATCCCGCCGCTGGAGCCGGAGGTCGGGCAGTTGTTCACCGGCTGGGCCGGCGAGTTGGCCACCTGCCGGAAGTTCGCCCCGATGGCCCGGAACTACACCGCCTCGAAGCTGATGTCCGAGGTGGGACTGAGGGTGAACGAGGCCCGCAGGCTGGACCTGGATGACATCAAGTGGAGTCTCGGGCGGTTCGGCAAGCTCCATGTCCGCTATGGCAAGGGCAAGCGCGGCTCGGGACCGCGGGAGCGGATGGTGCCGCTGATCAACGGTGCGGGCCGGACTCTGCGGTGGTTCATCGAGGATGTGTGGGGCCAGTTCGGCGATGACCACACCCGCCCTGGCGCCCCGCTGCTGCCCTCCGAGCGCAAGAACGCCGACGGCTCCTCACGGCGGGTTGGTGACGATGCCCTGCGCAACGGCCTCGCGGAGGCCACCAAACTCCACCTGCCGAGCTGGACCGACAAGCTGACGCCGCACGTCCTGCGGCACTTCTGCGCGTCCCAGCTCTATCTGAACGGGCTCGACCTGATCTCGATCCAGGAGGTTTTGGGACATTCCTGGATTGCCACGACGATGCGGTACGTCCATGTGCAGCAGACCCGGGTCGAGGACGCCTGGGCGGCAGGGCAAGAGCGGGCCGCGAAGCGGCTGGAAGGGCTGATCCGTTGAGGTGGAACCTGCGGCTGACCGCCGCGAACAAGGGTATCTGGAAGGCGTCCGAGCTCCAACGGAGCCTGGCTGAGCATGGGTTGGTCATCTCGGCTGGGAAGATGTCCGGGCTGTGGTCCGGTCAGCCGGTCTCCCTCAAGCTGGAGGACCTGGACGTGATCTGCGTCGTCCTGGGATGCGAGATCGGCGACCTTCTGATCCCCGAACCGCAGAAAGTCACCCGCCCCGGCCAGGACACCGATGTCCGACAAACGGCCACCGGCTCCTCGGGACCGACCCATGCGGTGGTTCCTCGCCGCCGTGATGGTCGGTCCCTTCCTCCGATGTGACCCGTGGATCCGAATTCCTGCCCGGATTGCCTGTCCTGGGGGCGTTTCTTCGAGCCGCGGTGCTCGACGTGTTCCTCGTTCGCCCACCGCTGGAAGGTGGGCGTGTGCGCCGGCTGCACGCGCCAAATGCCTCTGCGGGAGGAGTACTGCCGTCTGTGCTGGGTCCAGGCGAGAGCGGAGGCCGCCGCGACTGGCGGCAAACCGGAGTCTTTCGTGCCACACCTCCGCCACCAGCAGCTGTTCTTCTACGGACTGACGGCACTCTGGGACCGGCGTCCCAAGCCATCGGCGGTCAAGTACGGCCGCCGGGGGCGGCCCCGGCGGCCTGATCCGGCCCCGGCACCCCCTCCGTCCGCGGTCTGGTGCCAGCTGGCGTTGTTCGAGGCCCGCCGAGAACTCACGGGGCGGGACAGCGATGAGGACACTCGCCGCGGCAATCCCTGGCTGGCCTGGGCCCGTCATAGCGCCCACCGCCTTGGCGAGGCCCGCGGCTGGCCCCGCAAGACGCGTCTGAACGTCGACCAGGCCCTGGTCATCGTCCTGACCGGCCATGCCGAGGGCGACGTGGTCCGGTACTCGGAGGTCTTCCCGGTGCTTCGGTCGCGCGGCCTGAGCGTCGAGCGGACCACGGAAGTGCTCGACCACATCGGCGTGTTCCTCGACGACCGGCCGTCGTCGTTCGAGCTGTGGCTGGAGTCCAAGCTCGACGGTCTCGCCACCGGGATCGCCCGCGATGTCGGAGACTGGGCCCGGCTGCTGCACGACGGCGGCCCCCGTTCCCGGGCCCGTCATGCGGCGACGGTCTGGAACTACTTCAACCGGATCCGGCCGGTGCTGCTGGAGTGGTCGGACCCTTACGACCACCTGCGGGAGGTTACCCGCGACGACGTGCTCGCCCACCTCGAAACCGTGCAGGGCTCGCAGCGGCAGACCACGATCATCGCCCTGCGGTCGCTGTTCGGCTGGGCCAAGAAGAACGGCACCATCTTCAAGAACCCGACCAGCCGCATCCGGGTCGGCCAGCGCGAGGAAGGCGTCATCCAGCCTCTGGAGCCCGGGCACATCAACGGTTCTGTCGCCGCCGTCACCCAACCCGCCGACCGGCTGATCCTCGCCCTCGACGCCGTCCACGCGGCACGACCTGCGGCGATCCGCCGCCTCCAGCTCGATGACGTCGACATCGGCAATCGGCGCCTGTCCATCGACGGCCGCACCCGCCCGATGGACGAGCTCACCCTCCAAGTCGCCCGGGAATGGCTGGAGTTCCGGCGCCGCCGCTGGCCCGACACCGCCAACCCGCACCTGCTGATCAACAAGCACACCGCGCTGGGAACCGGCCCCATCGGCAAGAGCTCGGTCGCCGGGCCAGCTCTGCACCGCCAGACCGCGACCCTGGAACGACTCCGCATGGACCGCCAGCTCGAAGAAGCCCTCGTCCACGGTCCCGACCCGCTTCACCTCGCTGAGGTCTTCGGCCTCAGCGAGAAGACCGCGATCCGATACGCGAACTCGGCGCGGGCACTGCTGGAACAGGCAGCCGAGCACTCAACATCCCACTCGGGAAAAGAACTTGGCCCGGATTGTGGAGCCTTGAAGAATGACGGCCATGCAGATTCGACAGGCATGGCCTGATGACGCTTCAGCGGTCGTCGGCGTCTACGTGCGCTCCTGGCAGACGGCCTTTGCCGGTCTTGTTCCGCAGCACTACCTCGATGCCATGGACCCAAGCCGCGAAGAGTCCGGCTGGAAGACACGCATCGCGGAGACAGAGTGGCCAACTTCGGGAGTACTGGTAGCCGAGACCGAGGTGGGGATCGTCGGGTTCGCAGGTTTCAGCTCGTCGCAGGAGACGCCCACCGTCGCGGAGATCGGCACGCTCTACACGATGCCCGAGGTATGGGGCACGGGGATCGGAAAGCAGTTGATGCTGGCCACGCTGACCACCCTCGAACAGGCCGACTACACGCAAGCCACCTTGTGGGTACTGGAAGGCAATGAACGCGCCCGACGCTTCTACGAGGCCGCCGGTTGGCACGCAGATGGCGCGGCCGTGGAAGACACCACTGGCGGAGCCGCTCTGAACAAGTTGCGATACCGCCGCCCTCTCGGCTAGCCCGCTCACCATCTGCGCGTTCGGAGAGCCATGAAGCGGCGTCGTCGCGAGTTGGAGTCGAACTCGCGGATCCAGTGCCGTGGAGCACGACGACGGACCCCTGGGTTCCCACCCAGAACCCTTCAGTTTCCCTGAACTCACGGGGGTCTCTGGGCTCAGCCGAGATACGCGTCAAAGGGGCAATCAGTGGATCTTGATGACGAAAGCACCTCGCCGGCCCGGAGGCTGACGAGGGGCTTCGTCGTGCCGCTACAGGCTCAGCCGGTGCACGCCATGGTGGCGTTCTGGGAATCCGGGTCGTTCCGGGTACAGGTGTGCTGGGGGGCTGTCAGGTCGCTGACGCGGGTCTGCCAGACGGAGCCCTGCCATTTGGCCTGCGGGGCGCTGGCGCTGTCGAGGAGACGGGGGTAGCGCAGGGGTCCGGACGGCATCAACGCTCAGCCCTCGGGGCGCAGCAACCCGCGCTCGTACGCCTTCACCAGCCGCTGCGGTACCAGGTATGACACTCCGTCGACGGCGACCGGTACGAGCGTCGGCGTTGTCGCCTTCCACTGGGCGCGGCGGTGGCGGGTGTTGCTGCGGGACATCTTCCGCTTGGGAACGGCCATGAGAGTCCTCCTGGTTGGGGTGGCGAGTAGAGGCTACATGAAAATGAACACCATCACGAAGGCATTAGTTCATGATTCTCTGAATTCAGAAATCTATGTACCATAGGAGGCGTGCTGACTGTTGCCTCCGACATCGAGGTCCTGGTCCGGTTCGGCCGGGCGCTCGCTGATCCGATCCGCTGCCGCATCCTGCTCGCCTTGCGGGAAGCACCCGCCTATCCCGCCGACTTGGCCGACGCGTTGGACGTCTCGCGCACCAGGCTGTCGAACCACTTGGCGTGCCTGCGTGACTGTGGCCTGGTTGTCACCGTCCCCGATGGCCGCCGTACCCGCTACGAACTCGCTGACGAACGCCTTGGCCATGCGCTCGACGACCTGCGTACCGCCGTGGTCGCCGTCGAGGGCGACCGGACGTGTGCCGACGCCGACGACAAGGGGTGCTGCTGACCATGAGCGCAGAGATATCCCTGTCCCTCGGCCCCGACCCGGCCAGACGCGGCGCGCTTGCCCGGCGGATACGGCTGCTGGTCGCCGCGACCATCACCTACAACGCCGTCGAGGCGGCCGTCGCCCTCACGGCCGGGACCCTGGCTTCGTCCACCGCGCTGATCGGCTTCGGTCTCGACTCCGTCATCGAGGTCTCCTCGGCCGCCACTGTCGCCTGGCAGTTCTCCGCCCGCGAGCACGCGGTGCGCGAGGCCAGGGAGAAGACCGCGTTGCGGATCATCGCGCTGTCGTTCTTCGCGCTCGCCGTCTACCTCACCGTCGATGCCGTACGGGCCCTGATCGGCTCAGGTGAGGCCACGCACTCCTTGCCCGGGATTGTGCTGGCTGCCCTCTCGCTCGTGGTCATGCCGGTCCTGTCGGCGGCCCAGCGTCGCGCCGGTCGGGAACTCGGCTCCGCATCTGTCGTGGCCGACTCCCAGCAGACCCTGCTGTGCACCTATTTGTCGGCGGTGCTGCTGGTGGGCCTGGTCGTCAATGCCGTGTTCGGCTGGTCGTGGGCGGATCCGCTCGCGGCCCTGGTCATCGCCGCGGTCGCGGTGAAGGAGGGGCGCGACGCGTGGAGCGGGGAGGGATGCTGCGCGGCACCGGCGGTCGCCGCGCCGGGCGAGGACCGGCGGGAGGCGGATGCCTGCGGCTGTGCTTCGGAGGGTGCGACTGCTGCCCTTGACGGAGACCACTCCTGAAAGGGAGTGCCGCCGGGGTTCACGGGGGCTCGTCCGCTGCCTGCCGGCGGCCGCAGTCCGGGCACACCCCGGACAACTCCACCGTGTGCCGGACGTTCGCGAACCCGGAGGTCTGCGCCACGGTGTCGGCCCATTCCTCCACTGGGCCGGAGTCGACGGGCCGGCTCAGGCCGCATTCGGTGCAGATGAGGTAGTGGCGGTGTTCGGGGCCCGGGCGGTAGCGGAAGAGGCGTTCACCGCTGGTGTCGCGCACCATGTCGGCCCGGCCGACGCCGGCCAGTCCGGCCAGCGTGCGGTAGACCGTGGAGAGGCCGACCGGTGAGCCGGCGGCGGCGAGCTGGTTGTGGAGGGCTCGGGCGCCGACGAAGCCGTCGGCCCGGATGAGCGCCTCGACCACGATGGTGCGTTGCTGGGTGAGGCGGCCGATCAGCGTGACGTCGTGCGACGGGGTGGGGGTGTGCTGGTGGTCGGGTGCCATCGGGTGCCTTCGCTCATGTGCCGGCGAGGACGGCGGTTCGCGTACGAGGACCGGGGACCGGGCGTCGTATCAGGAAGGTGGCGGTGTAGACGGCCGTGGCGGCGGCCATGATGGCGAAGCTCGGCGGCATCTTCGGCACCGCGTAGGAGGCGAACAACCCCGCCCACATCTCCAGCACCGCCAGCACTGCGGAGAGGGCGAGTGCCCGGTAGGGGCGGTCGGTGAGGCGGATCGCGGCGCCTGCGGGGGCGGCGAGCAGGCCGAGCAGGAGCAGGGAGCCGACCGCCTGGGTAGCCTCGGCGGCGCTGATTCCGGCCAGGGCGAGGAAGCCGTAGCCGAGTAGCCGGACCGGTACCCCGCGGGCGGCGGCCACGGCCTCGTCGAGCGTGGCGAACAGCAGCGGCCGGGCGATGAGGACCACCAGCAGGCCGACTCCTGCGGCCACCAGGGCGGCGACGGCCGCGCTGCTGGAGGAGATGCCGAAGATGGAGCCGAACAGGACGCTGATGCCGGCGGTGCCGTTGGTGGTGCTGCGCGAGGTGGTGTAGAGGGTGATGAAGAAGGCGCCCAGGCCCAGGATCCAGGAGAAGACGCTCCCGATGACCACGTCGTCGGGTCGCGCCTTGCGGCCGAGGGTGCCGAAGAGCAGCGCCATGGCGATGGTGGCGGCGAACAGCCCGAGGCGAAGGTCGGCGCCGAAGGCGAGAGCGGCCATCGCACCGGTGAAGGCGACATGACTGAGCGCGTCGCCGGTGAAGACCTGGGCCCGCAGCACCAGGAAGTACCCGACCAGTCCGCAGGCGGCGGCGATGGCGGTACCGGCGAGGAAGGCGTGCAGGAAGAACGGGTGGGACAGCGCGGACGCGGCGAGCAGCACGGTCATGCGACCACCTCCTTGGCAGAGGGTGCGGCCCCGGCCCGGGTGCGACCGAGTACCTCGCGCAGCGAGCGCCGGCCCAGCGCGAGCAGGTATCCGGCGAAGGCGATGGTCGTCACGAAGAAGCCCAGCGGGTAGGGCCAGTAGTAGGCGGCGGTCAGCCCCAGCCAGGTCGCGGCGAAGGCCAGCAGGACGGCCAGGGCGAGACTCAACGCCGGGCGGGCGGTGAGGACTTGCGCGGTGGCGGCTGGAATCACCATGAGGGCGAAGACCAGGAGGGTCCCGGTGATCTGGCTCGCCTCGGCGGTGGCCGCACCGAGCAGGACGAGGAAGACAACCGACAGGGCGCGAACCGGCACCCCGCGCCCGCCGGCGACCTGCGGGTCGACGGACGCGAACAGCAGCGGCCGCCCGATCAGCGCCAGCACCGCGAGCACCACCGCACCGACCACCGTCAGCACGGTCACCTGGGAGGAGGTGATCCCCAGGAAGGTGCCGAAGAGGATGGTCTGCGGCCCCTCCAGCAGCCCTCTGTACAGGGCGGTGAACAGGAACCCGGACGCGAGCAGGAACGCCTGCACGGTCCCGGTCAGCGCCGACTCCTCGTGCTCACCGCCGCCCCGCAGGGCCGCGATGACCAGCGCAGCAGCCACACACAGCATGAAGTAGCCGTAGACCGCGCTGAACCCGAGCAGGAGCGCTCCGGCAGCGCCGGGGAAGGCGACGGCGGAGACGGTGTGCCCGGCGAACGTCTGGCGCCGCAGCACCACGAACCACCCCACGACCGCGGAGACCACGGCCACGACCGCGCCGGCGCGGAACGCGTTGACCATGAAGGGGTAGGACCACATGTCCTGGAAGTCGGTCAGGAGGTTCCACGACCAGGTTGGTGCCCCTGTCTCAGCCAGCAGCATGACCGCTCCCCGGGGTGTCGTGCCGGTCGGTGTGCACGGCCGGTGCCTCCGGCTGGCCCACCACGACCAGCCGCCCGTCCGAGGTCCGCAGCACCTCGACCGGAGTGCCGTACAGCCGGGTCAGCGTCTCGGAGGTGATGACCTCGGTCGGTGTGCCTGCGGCGGCGCCGCCCTCGGCCAGGTACACCACCCGGTCCAGCTGGTGGAGTATCGGGTTCACGTCATGGGCGACCATGACCACGGAGACGCCCTCGTGATGGCAGATGCGCCCGATCAGCGCTGCGACGGCGCTCTGGTTGGGCAGGTCGAGGCTGTCCAACGGCTCGTCGAGCAGGAGCAGTTCGGGCTGGCGGACCAGTGCCTGGGCGATCAGTAGGCGCTGCTGCTCGCCGCCGGAACACTGCCCGATGGGCCGGTGTGCGTACGCCGATGCTCCGACCAGCTCGATCACCTCGTCCACTCGCGCACGGGCGGCCCGTCGCCGCGCGCTCGGGATCGGCAGCGGCACCCCCCACCGGTCACCGTCCAGGCCCATGCGCACCACATCGATGCCGCGGATGCGCAAGGACGCGTCGAAGCTGCGCCGCTGCGGCAGGTAGCCGATGTGCTCGTTGGCCTGCCCGGGCCGGGCGCCGAGCACCCGAACCTCGCCGGCCGCCGCGGGCAGGGCACCCAGCAGAACCTTGATCATGGTGGACTTGCCGACGCCGTTGGGGCCGAGCACGGCGGTGAACTCGCCGGCCCCGATGCGAAGGTCCACACCCGACCACAGCGTCGAGCCGCCGACCCGCACGGCGGCCCCGCGCAGGGCGACCACCGGATCGCTTCCTGCTCCTGCGGCCGTGTCGTGACCCCCGCCTCGGCGGCCGGGGACGGCGTGGCCGCTGGTGTGGGTGACGGCTTCGCGGGCCTTCGCTATCGGGTTCATGGCTTCAGTTCACTTCCCGGTGGCCTTGGCCAGGGCCCGCTCGATGCCCTGCAGCTGGGTGGTCTGCCACTGCTGGAAGGTGGCCCCGGCGGGTGTGAGGGTCTCGGTGACGGTGGCGACCGGGATGCCCTGGGCCTTGGCCTCCTTGACCTGCGCCTGCACGTCCGGTGTGGAGTTCTGGGAGTTGTAGACGTAGATCTTGATCTTCTTGTTCTTGATCTGCCGGTCGATGGTGGCCTTGTCCTTGGCCGTGGGGTCGGAGCCCTCGCTCATGGCGTCCAGGAACGTCTCCGGGGTGAGCATCTTCAGCCCCAGGCCCTCGGCGAGCGGCGTGACGATGGACTCGGAAGCACCGATCGGGGTGCCCGCGTACTTCGCCTTGATGTCGGCGATGACCTTGTTGTAATCGCCGAGCGTCTTCGTCTCGAAGGTCTTCTTCTGCTGGTCGAAGTAGGCCGCGTCGGCAGGGTCGATCTTCTTGTAGTCGGCGGTGATCTTCTCGATGACCTGGTGGACGTTGTCCGGGGAGTACCAGCGGTGCGGGTTGCCGCCCGGCTTGATGCCGACCAGGTCGCCGATCTTGAGCTGGGTGCGTCCGCTGCCGGGGTTGGCGGCCAGCAGCTTGTCGGCCCAGACGTCGTAGCCGATGCCGTTGACGATCGTGTACTGGGCGCCGGCCACGGTGCGGGCGTCGGCAGCGGTCGGCTCGTAGTCGTGCGGGTCGGCGTCCGGGTTGTTGATGATGCTGGTCACCTTCACGTGGCTGCCGCCGAGCTGGGAGGCGATGCTGCCCCAGAAGTTCTCAGCCGCCACCACCTGGATCGTCCTGCCCGAGCCGCCGCCGTTGCCGGTCGCGGCGGAGTCGCTGGTGTGCGAGGAGGAGGTCGAGCAGGCGGTCGCCGTCACGGCCATCAGGGCGGCCGTCGCGGTGACCAGTGCGATCCTCACGGGCGGCCGGGCGGAACGGGAGGCGGGGGCGGTGGGCATGCGGAGCTCCTTCGGGCGATACCGGGCGCGCAGCGGACACGCGCCGGCCGTGTGGTGACACCTTCGACGCTAGATGGAAATGATTTTCAGATCAATGGCAGATGAAAACCGTTGCCATCTTTTGACCGGGCGCACGACTGCTCGGGGGCTGCGCAAGCAGGGAGTGCGGCGGATGCCGCCGGGACAAGCACTGGCGGCCGTCGCTCACGAGGACCGGGTGTCCTGGTGGGCGACGGCCGCCGAGGGGACGAAGTGGCCGGCCGGCCTGATTGCCGAACGCCGGTTCCGGCAGCCGGCGGTCGCGACCGGCAGTGGTTCAGCAGTCGCGGAACTCCGGCGACTGGTTGAGGATCTGCGCCCGCAGGGAGGTGAAGCGGGCGTGGGTCTCGCCGCCGCGTGCCTCGGGGTGGAAGGCGGCGACGCGGTGGCAGTTCTGGAAGGCGAGGGCGATGCCGAAATGGCGTTCCAGGCTGCCCCGGATCGCGTCACTGGACAGGGCGCGCAGCAGCTGGCCGCGCTCCTTCTCGGAGGGCGGCGGGGTCTGGTTGTCGGCGAACTCCGCCGTGCCGGATCGCAGTTCCTCCGCGAGGCGGGCGATGAGGTCGTAGGCGTACGGCAGGGAGGTGCGCACCGTTTCCACGAAGTCCTGCTCCCGCACCTCGCCGTTCTCGGCTTCGGCGAGCAGCTGCGGGGAGACGTCGAGTGACATGAAGGGCTGTCCTGTTCTGTGGTTCTTTTGGTGGAGGGGATGGGGTCAGGCGAAGACGGTCAGGGCTGCGGGGCCGTGCTGGAAGTCCAGGTCGACCTGGGCGGCGAGGTCCTGGCCGGTGGCCTCGTTGGCCCAGGCGGCGGCGTTGCGCAGGTGGAACTCCACGGTGTGCTTCTGGAAGGCCGCCCAGTCCTTGGGGCGGGTGTCCACGGCCCCGCGCAGCAGGTTCAGGGTGTCGGTGTTGTGCGGCTCCAGCTCGCCGTGAGCGCGGCCCTGTTCCTGGGCACGTACGTAGGAGGACTGCGCGAAGTGCGCGAGGTAGCAGGAGAGTAGGGCACCCGTGGCCGCAGAGTACGACACCACGCGCTCCAGCCGGTTCTTCGTCGTCTCCGCCCGGATCCGCAGCATTCGGCGGGCCGGGTCCAGGTCGTCGGTCCGCAGGGAACACAGTTCTTCGCGCCGCAGGGCGGCGTCGTAGGCGAGCGCGAGCATCACGCGGTTGCGTATCGGCTCGTCCCGGAAGGCGGACAGCACATGCAGCCACTGCTGTTCCCCGGGTATCCACGGCAGCTTGGTCAGGCGGGGCACCAGGCCGCGTTGGTGGCCGCCGAACCGGCGACCGGGCGTGTAGCGGCCGCGTCCCACCGGGTTCGACTCGCGCAGCCCCTCCTCGATGAGGAAGTCGTAGAACAGCCGGACCGGCACCAGCCGCTGCTGCAGCGTGGCGTTCGCCAGCCCGGCGCCGGAGTCGATGGCCAGCACGTTCGGGCCCCGGCGGTTGGGCCGGGTGGTGAGCTCGCGTACGAACACGGCGACGTGCACGCGGCTCGCGGCCACCGGGTCGACGTCCTCCCGCTCGCACACCTGCAAGTACTCCGCCAGACCGCGAGCGTACGCGTCGATCGTGCGCGGGGCGCGGCCCAGATCTGTCCAGACCTGCAGCCACTCGGCTGCCTGCTCGTGCCGACCGAAGACCGGCCACTTCTCCTCCAGCACCGTCGAGATGCCCAATGAGTCTCCTCAGTTCGTGGTGACGCCGCGGGGCACAGGATGGACCCCGCGGCGTGATTCCACGTAACTGATAAGTACCTGTCGGACGAGGGCTACCGCCGCAGGAACGCCAGCAGCCGCAGGGCATCCGGGCCCCGGAACTCGCGCCAGTCCATGCCCTCAGCAGCAAGGAAGGTGAACAGGCGCCGCAGGTCGTACGCGTACGCACAGATCGTGTGCGGCGAGAAACCCCGGTCGACCAGATGATCCAGAAACCGGCAGGCTGCCACGACTGGCTCACCGTCGCCGTCGACCAACCGGACTCGCCGTACGACACCGCCATCACGTTCCTTGACCACCCGCACGCCGGCCTCCCGACCCTGCACTCAGGTGGCCCAGCGAACCCAGCACCTCGATCGCCACGGCGCTGGTTCAGGCGTCACTCGAAGGTGTCCAGATAAGGAGATGTACGGACGGTTCGAGCTGGACATGGCCGCGCACCTCGACATCACGCTGCCCACCGTGCCGGGCCCGCGCACCGCACGGGATGCCCAAGCCGGTGCCGGGGAGCCGACGGACTGTACAGGGGTGTGAACGGCTGGGGCGCCACGATGGTCCCGGGCGGGCCCGGTACAAGACCCGCCCGCCGGGCGCGGGGCTACAGCTTGGCAACCTGGCCTCCCGCCGCTTGATACCCCAGCCATGTTGGGTGTCGCACAGGTACCCCATACCTAACGGCCGGGGCAGACCGGATTCGCCGGCACGCGTACCGGGAGGCTGGCTCTTTCGTCGGCGGTGAACTCGCGGGAACCGATAATGCGGCACAGATCGCGCTGCCACGCGGCGGGGTCGAGGGCGAGGGTGCCTCCCATGCCTTTCGGGTCGGCGTAGAGCAATGTCTTGCCGTCCGTCGAGGCGTCCAGAAACCAGTACAGGTGTTCCAGATCGCTGGTGGGCGGAGCGCCGAACTCATAGGAGTCCTGGTAGGCGCGTTCACCGATGCGGTAGGTGCGTACGGTGTTGTTGGCGGCGATGAGGTAGCGGCCGTCGCCGTCAAGGAATCGCGCTGTCCACCGGGTGGTGTCGTCTTCGCCGAGGCTGCGGAAGGGGCCGAGTTCCCTGCGCAGCGGGTCGCGCCGCCACAGCTCGACCACCGATCCGCGGCGCATCAGCGCGAAGTAGCGGCCGCTGCGGTCGAATTGCACGCTGAGGACATCGTCGGTGGTCCTCACGGTGTCTGTTGTGCGGCCGGTGGTGACGTCGACGATGCGGATCACGGGATCGCCCAGGGTGATGACGGACACCTTGTTCGGGGCCGGATAGGAGCCTATCAGTGTCTCCGGGGGGCCTTGGGGGCCGTTCTGGGGTAGCAGGGTCTTGATGTCGACGTGTGCGAGCCGTTTGCCGGTGTGCAGGTCCCACTGCTCCACCTGGGTTCCCGAGACGGTCAGCAGGTTCCCGCTGGGGTCGAAGAAGTAGCTGAAGTCCCATTTCGCGGGCGTGCTGCTGCCGCCCAGGATCGGGGGTGTGGCCTCGCCCCGGGTCGGTGGCGGCGAGGCGGCGGTGATCGCGGCCGTCTGCCGCAGGGTGGAAGCCTCGCGCACGGAGACCACGTTCACGCCCTCACGGTCGGCGAGGAGACTTCCGTCGCGGCTGAACGCCAGTACATCACTGTCGTCGGGCTTCCAGTAGGGCTTCGGGCGCGGAGCCTCGGCGAGGATCCGGTAGCTGTCCGCCCCTGAGGGCCTCAGTTGCAGACTGGACCCGTCGGCCAGCACGAGGACCATCCTGCTGCCGTCGTCGGTAAGGGCGTCCTTACCGACGTCGAGTATCTGGTCGCCTGCAGGGAGTTCGCTGTAGCTGATCAGTGAGCCTCTCGACTCCGCGTTGAACAGCTTTCCGCCGGCCCCTGACACCAGGCGGGAGCCGTACCCCTGCCCGTCATCCGGGACACGGGAAACCACCTTTCCCCGGTCCAAGTCCACGACGCGCCGAGCGTCGGCGTACCAGAGGGCGACCTGGTGACCGGTCGTATCGACGTCGCCAGTGCCGAGGGTGCACAAGTCGGTCTTGTAGCGCTGGTCCTGCTCGCGGTACGGCTGCCCCTGCTGAACGCTGTCGGAGATCCGCAGGAGGCTCAGGGCGGTTTGGCTGGACTCCTTGCGGCAGACCACCACCGAGGTACGGTCCCCGGAGAGCCCGAACGCGTCTGCCTGGGAAACGACGGTCCGTGTCGCGCCCGTGGCCGTGTCGATAGCGATCAGGCCGTAGATGTGCTGCTTCTCCGGCCCGGCGACCTGGACCAGCAGGGTCCGGTTGTCCGCACCGATCGACAGGTCGAACGCGGTGTACGTGGGCGCGGGCACGGACCCGCCCAGGGTGTTGCTGTCCAGGTTCCACCACACCAGGCGGTCCTGCACCCTTGAGACGATCATCGTGCCGTCCAGCGACATCGAGGAGTGGGCGCTCTTGTCCGAGCCGGTGGCCGCCCCCGGCGCGTCCGGCAGTTTGTGCACCTGGCCGACCGGCTGGACGGCGTCGGCATCCACGGAGAACCATGAGGCCTTGCCGTCCTCCTGGACATAGCCGGCCCGCTTTCCGTCCGCCGAGACCATCGTGTACAGCACCTGGCCGGTGGAGGGGACCTGCTCGCTGCGCACGGTCCCGGTGACGGCGTGTACGAACAGCATCGCCTTGCCCAGCTTCGAGGTGGCCAGCACCACATTGCCGTCGCGGCTCGTCTGGAACCGCTGGACGGTTCCCAGCAGACCGGACAGGACACGATCCTTGCCTGAATTCGCCACATACGTGCGCAGCAGCTGGTTGCGAGCCTCCTGGGTGGGCGAGGTCTGGTAGGCCGCCAGTGCCAGCATCGTCGAGCGGACGGGGTCGACGGATGCCGCATCCTGCGATGCCTGCGTCAGGGCGCGGGAGGTGGCAAGGGCCTCGCGTTCCTCGCTCTGCTGCCGCGCGGACACGAACAGCGTCCCGAACACCAGCGCCAGCACCACGATGATGGCGGTCCCGGAGACGAGTGCCCGACTCTTGCGGGTCCGGGAGCGGCGGTAGGCGCGCCCGGCTTCCAGGTAGGCGTGCTCCGCCGTGTTCAGGTCGCGGTCGCGCTCGGGCAGCCACTGCCGGCTGCCCGCCAGCAGGGTCGTGGTCGGCAGCAGTTCGGGGGTGCGTGCTGCATGCTCCCAGCGGTCCCTGTCGTGCCGCAAGGACTCCCGCCACACCAGGAACGCACGGTCCTGGGTGACCCAGTCCGCCAGCTTGCGCCAGCCAGTGATCAGTGCCTCGTGCGCGAGTTCTACGGTCTGGGTGCCTTCGGCGCTGAGGGCGGTGACCAGCAGTCGGGTGGCGGCGAGTTGCTGGGCGATGCGCCACTCGTCCTCGCCCAGATCCGTGCGCGATGCCATGCGGCGCGTGGCCGCCGTCGTTCCGGTAGGTATGCGGATCAGCCGGGTGAACAGCCGCCGGGCGGCTACTTCGTCCTTTGCCGGGACGTTTCTCGCCCAGACCTCGTCGGCGTGTGTGCTCAACGCACCCGCGATGCCGCCGAGTTCCTCATATGCCTGGTGCGTGAGCAGGCCGCCGGCCTGGTTCTGCCACAGCAAATCGAGGGTGAAGCCGAGCAGTGGCAGGGCGCCCGGCTCGGTGCCGGTGTCGGCCAGGATGCGGTCGGCCAGGTGCGGTTCGTACCGCACGCCCGGGACGGATGTGACGGGCACGGTGATGATGTCGCGGAGCTGTTCGTGGCTCAGCGGCCCGAGAGCGTAGACCTGCCGGCGCACGAAGGGCCCGAGGCGCGGATGTGCGAGGGCCGCCTCCAGGAAGTCGGCCCGCACCGTGATCAGCACCCGGACCGTGCCCGGCAGGCTGTCGTCGAACAGGACACCGGCCAGCTCGTCGGTGGCCACCAGGCCGAGCTGGAGCAGCTCCTCGAACTGGTCGACGATGAGGACCAGTTGGCGACTTCCGTGCCGTCTGAGTAGGAAGGGAACGACATCGGCCAGTCCCTGCGGCTCTTTCAGCCAGCCGGTCATGGCGGGTATCCGCAGGATCCGGTCCGTCTCGGACAGGTCGGGCTCCAGCAGCGACAACAGCGCGGCGGCGAGCGCGGCCAGGGGGCTGCTGCCGGAATCGGGGCGCAGGTCGAGCACCGAGGCACCGGAGGCCCGCAGGAGCGGCACGACTCCGGCCATGGCCAACGATGACTTGCCGGAGCCCGACGGGCCGACGAGAGCGGTCCACCGCTCGCGGGCGACCAGGTCGGCGAGCTCGCCGCTCTCGGACCGTCTGCCGTGGAAGACCGGTGCATCGGCCTCCTGGAAATGCGACAGTCCACGGAACGGCGAGGGCGGCAGCGCGAGTTCCCGCAGCGGCGGCCAGGCCGACAGCAGTCCGTCGGTGGGGATCAGGTAGCCCGCCGGAGGCTCTCCGGCCTCGGCCACCGCCACCATGCCGATCACACCGACGAGTTGCTCGTCCCACACCGGGCCGCCGCTGAACCCTCTGGAGATCCGGTAGCCGTTGGCGGCCAGATCGGCCTGAACCCATCCGTTAGCCTGCCGCGCCCGCAGCACGCCGGAATGCCAAACACCCCCCGGACGCCCGGCAGGGAAACCGAAGGTCCGCACGGGGTGTCCCCACACGTCCTGAGCCTCGACCAGCCGGATGGGCCAGCCCCCAGGCAGCGGAGCGCTCAGCCGCAGCACGGCTACGTCCCCGGTGGTGGACGACCGCGGTGGCACCCAGTGCTCCACACGAGCCGCGACCTGCGGCCCGTCTCCCCCAGACGGGGACAGCAGGGGCAGGTCGACATTGATCAGCGCGTCGGCGGCCGGCTCGACGCCTTCCGGCAGGCCAAGCGCGGCCGAGACCACGTGCGCGCAGGTCAGAGCCCGCTCTGCGGTGACCAGGAAGCCCAGGCCCACCGAGGCGCCCCGCCCGTCACAGATCCGCAGGACGGCCGTGTCAAGAGCCCCCGGACCGGTTCCTCCGGCCGCACCGGAAGCCAACGGCATCACCGTGCCGGTTCCGGGGACGAAGCAGGTGTGGTGGAATCCGAATCATCGGACGGTGGCCGGTGCCAGGTGAGCGACACCTTGAAATTGGCCTGAGCCGCCGTGCTGGAGATCACCACATCGGCCTCGGCGGAAAGCGACACCCCGAACTCGACACCGATCTCATCAGGCGCGTCAGCTATCCCACGGAAGCCCTCCACGAGATGCTGCGCGACCGGCCGGACCCCAACCAGCATGTCGCCCAGAGACCGCGTGGCCCGTGCCACGATCCGGCCCGGCCCGGCGACCTGGACCAGCCCCTCCCCGACCTGCTCGATCTCGACCTTCACCACGTCCGCCGTCCCGCCCACCACGCCTACCGGCAACTCCACCAAATACGTCATGGATCCCCCCTTCGGACCGGAACTTCCGTCCCGCCGCATGTGTTCCGCTGCACTACTACCTCATCGGCACCGCAGCCAGAATCCTTTCCCAATCAACGCCAGATGAGAACCGGCCTTACTGGCCAAGCCGTCCCCGTTGGGATCGAGAGCGGTCGCGCATGAACCTCCGTGTCAGAGTGCGGCTGGCCGGGAGGCCATCGCGCAGAAGGATGTTTCATAGGTGTCACCTGTGAAACACCGTCACCCGGCGGACATGTCCAGGGCGAATCACGTTTCATGAGTTGTTACAAACGACTCGACAGTTTGAAACCACTCATGAAACAGTCGGGGCTCGTGAGCGACGACTTCAATGTCAGCTTCCGAAGTCGGTTGCGCGTATGACCGGAGTCGCCTGCACACGCTGGCACCGGCGGGGCGCCGGATCGCGACCGTAAGGGCGCGGCATGGGAAGCGCAGGTATGGACCGGATCCGATTGGTCTGGGTCTGAGCGCGTGCACGATGTGATTCCCGGTGGCCGCCGAGGTCGCGCCGATGCGATGCCGCCCGGTGGCGGAGGAGGCCTTTCCGGTGCTCAAGTCCCAGGAAGCGCAGAGTTGGTGAAGCGGCGACTGGCGGCTGCTCAGGGCGTGCGGGTGGGGGCGCTTTCCGGGAGCTTCAACAGCCAGAAGCCGTATTCTTGCTTCTCGTACGCCTGCGAGGTCAAACCTGGGAAACCTTGTCCGGAGGTTCCGGCCGCGACGGCTCTGCCGTCTGGGCTCACCGCCACTGCGTTGGTTGTGTTCCCCGTGAGCTTGGCGATGAGGCGGCCGGTCCTCGTGTCCCATACGCGGACGCCGCCGACCCCACCGGTAACGAGTGTCTTTCCGTGAGGGCCGAAAGCAACCGAGGCACATGCCTCGCTGGTAAAGGTGGTGACCGCTCGGCCGGAGCGTGAGTTCCACAGGCGAACGCCGCGCCTACCCCCGGTGGCGAAGGTGCTGCCGTCGGGGCTGAAGACCACGGAGACCGTGGGCTCCTTGAGAACGGTCATGGAGAGGCGGCCGGTAGTGACGTCCCACAGCCAGCACTGCCCCTCGTCGTCCCACCCCGCGCCGCCCGCCAGGGTCTTGCCGTCGGGGCTGAACGCCAGGCCCCTGACCCCGTCACTCGTGAGGTCGGCGGTGATGACACCGGTGGCCGGATCCCTCAACTGAACGCCGGCGCGGTCCATGGAATCGTCGCCGGTGGCCAGGGTCTTGCCGTCGGGGCTGAATGCGATGGGCACGTAGCGTTGCCCGTCGTTCACGGAGATGCTGCGTCTGGTCTGCACATCCCACAGGCGGAGGGTATCGGCGCTGGTAGCGATGGTCTTGCCGTCGGGGCTGAACACGACCGTGCCAATGCGCTCGCCAGTGAGTTTGCTGGTCGTCTTGGAGGCGCCTGCGTTACCTCCGCTTCCGTCGTCGCCCCCGTCGTCGCGGCGCGGCCACATCACCGCCGCGGTGGCGGCGCCCGTACCGACAACCGCGAGTGTGCCGAGAACGAGAGCGCGCCGCCGGATACCACGGCGGGGCGCAGGCAGCTTCGCCCGGCTGGCACCTTCTCCAACCAAAGCCTTGAGCTGCGGCCCGGAGACTTCCCGAGGGCCGACTGGGCTGGGCAACCGGGTCTCGGAGGACAGGTCTGCAACCGCCGCTGCGTCCGACTTCCGGTGCTGCGACGGCGGTGCCGTGTCCGCGGCACGGTCAGGTGCTCCGGGGCGGACTGGCGGTGTTGCTTGCCCGGCACTTGGGGTCGTGATGGACGCGTTCTTGGCCACGGGGCATTTGTCGGCGGTGTCCGTGCCGCGCTGGTTGGGATGCGGCAGGTTGCTGGCAATCAGCCTGCGCCTCAGGTGGGGGTATAGCTCAGCGAAGGTCAGAACGGGCGGACCACCAGCGATCCCGGTACTGATCAGGTCGAGGAGTTCTCCGGTGAACGCGGTACACGCACCAGCCTGACCCGCATGAGCGACGCGGTCGGCGGCGGTGAGCGTATAGGTGCCGCGTATATCAGTGCTGTCGGCCAGAAAATTTCCGTCCCCAGCAAGGATGTCGATGGCACGACCGGAGTAGCAACAGTCCAGGACAACGGCTTTGACCTTGGCGGGGCTCCCCAGCAAAGCACTCCGGATCTTGGAGTACTCCAGCCCGGTAACGTCCGCTTCCTCAGCGATGGTGTCGGTCACCGCCAGCACAAGGTCGCCATTCGCGGTGACAGTGCCGTGGCCGACGAAGTACACCAGCAACACACCGTAAGTCTCCTGAGCAAGGTGACGCAGGTCACTGATCACGCGGCGACAATCCACTGGGTCGGGTATACAAGTGACCCGGTCCTGGGGCCAGCCGCCCGACTCCTCGTTCACCAGCATTTGGTGGAGTCCCCGCAGGCTCTTCTCAGCAGAAGGCACCGGTGGGAAGGATGGGTCTTGGTATTTGGAGACCCCGATCAGCACCGCGCGAGAGCCGGAGCGATTGATTCGATCAGGTCTCGGAGTCATCGACGCTTTCCAGCACCCGAGTGATCAGACTGACCGGGTCGCTGACGCGACGGGCATCGACCTCGATCGTGCGGCCGTTGGCCGTGATAGTGACCTTGATGTCCGAACGCCGCGCACGCAGCCACGCGGACAGTGACTGGGCCAGCGCCACGCCTACACCGCCAGAGCCCACGGCAACACTCAGTACGTCAAGCGCACCACCGAGATCTGTCTCTTCGATGTCCCTGCGCACGACCCGGACCGTGCCCTGCAACTCGCGCTCTGCGCTAAACCAGCTGGCAAGCGAGGCCAGCTCACCGACCTCGTCCCCACCACTGATGCCGATCAATGTGTCCATGACCACTCATTCTTCCAAGGCGATCGCCTTCAGGAGAGAAGTTGACCTCTTTCCTTTGCCCGAGTCCCTCTTGATTACAGAGCGCTCCACGCCACCTGGCCGCAGCTTTGCGAGCGCACCCCCGTCTCCCACCGGCGGCCAGGCCAGGCCAACCTGCCGTCAACCCGGTGGACACGGGCGGTCGGATCGAACTGCGGCCCGCCTGTCGTCAAACGATCGAATGATGGCAGGCGCCGCGCCCGTCCAATGGACCGTGGATTTTCGGGGCCCGAGGTCGGCGCCGATCCAATCAGATCCAATGGTCATTGATGACAGGGTTTGACGACGGGTATGTTCTGTTCCTCCGTCAGAAAGGGGCTCCCGGTGGCGAACCTGGTCTACAAGCGGGTGTCGACCGACCAGCAGTCGACCGCCCGGCAGGACCTCGTCCTGGCCGAGGTCGGGATCGAGGACCCGGTCGTCTTCGAGGAAGAGGCCGGCACCTCCAGCCGCCTCCACCCGCTGGAGCGGCCGAAGTTCGGCGAGCTGCTCGACTACGCGCGGCCCGGCGACACCGTGCACATCTCCGAGATGTTCCGCCTGGTGCGCGGCAATCAGCACATCCTCGACGTGCTCGAAGTGCTGCACCGCGACCGCCTCGCCCTGCGCATCCACGATGGCGCGTTCTCCGCCATGGACCTCACCGCCCGCCACCCGCGCACCATGGTGCAGACCCTCGCCGCTGCCGGCGAACTCCAGCGGGATCTACAGCGGGAGCTGACCTACGACGGTCTGCGGGCCGCCGAGGCCAAGGGAAACAAGGGCGGGCGCCGCCCCGCCGTCCCGGCCGACAAGACCGACGACGTGCGCACCGCGTACCTGGAAGGCCGCTCCATCGCCGCGCTCGCCCGCGAACACAACGTCAGCCGCGGCGCCATCCGCACCGCCGTCGCCGATCTCCTGCCTGAGTACACGGCCGCCGACCCAGGCGCCCCGGCCCCGGAACTGCCGGTCGTCCTCGACATGCCGGGCAAGGTCGCCGACTTCCTCCGCGCCGCCGAGCTGGACGACGTCGAGCGGGCCGCGCCCGACCAGGGCGCGACCGTACGGCGCGGCCAGGGGCTACACCCTGCGCGTCTCCGCCGTCCCCGCGATCCACCGCCGACTCCTCGCCCGTTGCCAGCCCCTCGATAGCGGCCAGGGCGCCCCGGCGGTCCCGGCCCAGCGCAAGGCCCGCCGCGAGTACGAGAACCGCGTCAACGCCCTCGTCGAGTGACCACCGCGCCGTTTGCGGCTGGTGACAGAGTTCTTACCGGCACGTCGGCCGTGGGTTCAGCGTGACCGAGGTGCTTTCACCGGGAACCCACGGCGTTTTCGGCAGGCAGGCATGAAAGTGCGGTGGGTCCGTTGCCACTGATTCGGCAGGTCCTTCACCACT
>NZ_JBSGBN010000130.1:0-28078 GCF_053601275.1 Streptomyces sp. NPDC004752
CGCGCCGGGGCGAAGCCGTCGCCGAGCGCGGCGACGGCCGGCAGCAACGCGTCGATCATGGTCTTGTCGCCCGGCGCGGCCCCGCCGAGCGCCATCACCCCGTCCACGCCCGCCCGCAACGCCTCGGCGAGCTGCTCCTCGCTGACCTCGGCCGTCTCGCCGAGCGCCTTGCCCGCGCGTCGCAGCAGCGTCCCGTACAGCGGTCCGGACGCGCCGCCGACCGTGGAGATGAGCTGCCGCCCGGCGAGCGTCAGGACGGCGCCCGGCGTCTTCGGCGCCGCCTTCTCCAGGGCGGCCGTCACGGCCGTGAACCCGCGTTGCATATTGGCGCCGTGGTCGGCGTCCCCGATGGCCGAGTCGAGAGCGGTGAGCCGTTCCGCCTCCCGGTCGACGGACGCGGCGGTCGCGGCCATCCAGCGGCGGAAGAAATCGGCGTCGAGCACGGGATCTCCTTGCGTGGTAGGTACGTTGGTCGCTGCGAACGCCGAGTCACATTCCCCAGCGCAGGGCCGGCGTCCGCACCGGCGCGTCCCACAGGCGCAGCAGTTCCTCGTCGACCTGGCAGAGGGTGACCGAGGCACCCGCCATGTCCAGGGAGGTGACATAGTTGCCGACCAGGGTGCGGGCCACCGCCACGCTGCGTTCGCCGAGCACCCGCTGCACCTCGGCGTTGAAGCCGTACAGCTCCAGCAGTGGGGTCGCGCCCATGCCGTTGACCAGGACGAGGACCGGGTCGCGCGGGGGCAGGTCGTCCAGGATCGCGCCCACCGCGAAGTCGGCGATCTCACCGGAGGTCATCATGGCCCGCCGCTCACGGCCCGGCTCGCCGTGGATGCCGATGCCCAACTCGAGTTCGCCGGGCGGCAGATCGAAGGTGGGGCTGCCCTTGGCGGGGGTGGTGACGGCGCTGAGGGCGACGCCGAAGCTGCGGGAGTTCTCGTTGACCTGCCGCGCGAGGGACTCCACCCGCTCCAGCGGCCGTCCCTCGGCGGCCGCGGCGCCCGCGATCTTCTCCACGAACAGGGTGGCTCCCGTGCCGCGCCGACCCGCCGTGTAGAGACTGTCGGTGACCGCCACGTCATCGTTGACGAGCACCTTCGCGACCCGGATGCCCTCGTCCTCGGCCAGTTCCGCCGCCATGTCGAAGTTGAGGACGTCGCCCGTGTAGTTCTTCACGACGAACAGCACGCCCTCCCCGCTGTCCACGGCCGCGGCGGCGCGCGCCATCTGATCGGGCACCGGCGAGGTGAACACCTCGCCCGGGCAGGCGGCCGACAGCATCCCGGGCCCCACGAAGCCGCCGTGCAGCGGTTCGTGCCCGGACCCGCCGCCGGAGATGAGCGCTACCTGTCCGGCCACCGGAGCGTCCCGCCGTACGATCACCCGGTTCTCCACGTCCACGGTCAGCTCGGGATGAGCTGCCGCCATCCCCCGCAGCGCGTCCGCCACCACGGACTCCGGGACGTTGATGAGCATCCTCATGGGTACCTCCAATTGACGCTAACAGATGGCCCTGTGACCTGCATTTCAGCAGGTCGGTACGGGTGAGCCCGATTGCCGGACGCGGTGGACCGCGGCGCCGGCGAGCGGGCCCCGGCGGTGGTGACGGGGACTCGATGCTGTCGTTGTGATGGCCTGTCAGGCGTTCGGGGCGGTCGGACACGGGGGTGGCTCACGCGTTCCCCTTGGCAGTATCGGCCTTGGGGCAGCGAAGGTCACGGTGGGCGGCGAGACGGGTGGCGGTCAGGTGGCCGCGGGCCCCGATCGGAGCGGGGCATCGGCCCGGCCGCCCGCGGTCACGGCCCTGAACCCGGACGGCGACCCCTGTAGCACCTGTGACAGTTCGCGCTCCTCGGCCGCCGCGGTCCAGTGCTCGAAGCCGGCCTCGAAGACGGCGCCCCCGCCTCGGCGACCGGGCTCGCGGCGGGCTCCGCGACGCCGCTGCGGCGCAGGGCGTCGGCGAGCGCGGACGACAGTGACGCGAGCCTGATCAGTTCACGCTCCCGCGGTTCCATGGTTCGCCATGACGACGGCCTGCCGCCGCCGGGCGTGCTCGCGGCGGCCGGCGAACACCGCGCAGACCGCCTCCAACCCCGCCGCGAGCGCGTCGATCGGTGCCACGGACCGTGGAGCCCCGGCGACCGCGTTCCCGCTTGCGCGTCACCCGCGTGGGCGGGGTGGACTCGGGGCTGGTGTTCCTGTTTCCGGCTGCTGCCGGTGCGCTCGCGGGCATCGTGTTCGGGCTGGTCGCTGCTCCTGGTCATAGGGCGCGGTCGCCCGCGTTGGGGGCTCCGCATCCATGACGCACCCGCCCGTGCGTCACCCGCGCGGGCGGGTGCGGCCTGCCTGCCGGCGTTCCCGCTCCCCGCTGCTCCCGGCGGACCCCCGCGCACCGTGCTCGGGACGGTCGCGTACGGTCGGGAGGCGAGGGAGCAGGAGAACAGGATGAAGGGGACGTGCCGGGAAGGAGGCGGCCTCGTTGATCGACGAACTCGACCGGAACATCGTCCGGAGCCTCACCCGCGACGGACGCACCCCGTACACCACGCTCGCCCGGGAGCTGGGGGTCTCGGAGGCGACAGTGCGTCAGCGGGTGGCGCGGTTGCAGGAGAGCGGCGCGCTGCGCATCGTCGCGCTGTGCAACCCGCTCACCCTGGGCCACCAGTCCGTCCGGCTGATGGTCCGGGTGCAGGACCTCACCCCCCGCGCGGTCGCCAAGAGCCTCGCGGACATGCCGATGGTCAACCATGTGGCGCTCTGCGCGGGCAGCCAGGACGTCTTCCTGGAGGGCACCTGCCGGGACCAGGCCCAGCTGGTGCAGCTGCTCGACGAGATCAGGATGCTGCCCGGGGTGTCCCGGGTGCAGGTGCTGCTGCTCCTTGAGCTGTTCAAGGACTACTCATGGAACGGGCTCGACAGCGCCGTGGGGCAGGCCGTCGCGGGCGACTGAGCGGCCCGCGCCGGGTGGCCGCCGTACGCGTCACGGCGGCAGGATGCGCTGGTCGGGCGAGGCGGGCAGATCGCGGAAGCCCGCCCACAGATAGCTGTCCTTCACCACTTCGAGCACGGTCAGCGCTTCCGCGTGCGCGACGCCGTTCACCCGCCGCACCCGCTCGGTGAGCAGTTCGGACAGATGCTCCAGATTGCGGCAGCGGACATCCGTGATCAGGTCGTAGGGCCCGACGCAGGAGGCCACGTAGCGCACCTCCGGCATCCGGGACAGCTCCCGGGCGACCAGCGCCACCGGGATGTGCTGCACCCGCACCGCGAGATGCACCTCCACCTCCCCGAGCCTGACCGCGTCCGTCATGCCCACCACCTGGATCGCCCCGCGCCGCTGCAGCCGCTGGAAGCGCGCCCGCACCGAGGCCTCCGACAGGCCTATCGACCGGCCGATCTCCCCGAAGGACCGTCGGCCGTCGACGCGGAGCTGGTCGATGATCTGCCGGTCCAGATCGTCGATCACACCGCCACCTCCCTTCCTGTGCCGCCCGCTGTCCCGCCATCCTCGGACCCCGTTGTTTCGCGGCGATTGCGAGATGCGTGGAATTCAGGCTGCGTTTCCACTGGATTCGATGTCAACGCCCCTGTTCAGGGCCGTGCATGCGGGCGGAAGCTGGTGCGCACGAAACGGCCGGATGATCATCCCGGCCGCGCGTGACCGCTCGTGAGGAGGCACAGTCCATGCAGGAACCCTCGTCCGCCGCGCGGAGACCGCGGTGACCGTCACCGCTGCGCCGTCGGCGCCCGCCACCGCGCCGCTGACCGCCCCGGCGTCCCGGAGCCGTCTGCGGCATCACGGGGCCACCCTCGCCCTGCTGGCGCCCGCCGGGATCACCGTCGTGGCACTGGTCCTTGTACCACTGGCCCTGGTGGTGCGCAACAGCTTCGCCGCGCCGGACGCCTACGGCGGTGTACAGGGCGGTTTCACCCTGGCCAACTACCGCGAGCTGATCGACCCGGTGTATCTGAAGGTCTTTGGATACAGCCTCGGCATGGCGGCCCTGAACACCGTCGTCTGTCTGGTCCTCGGCTATGTCGTCTCGTACTGGCTGGCCGGCCGGCCGCCGCAGCGGCAGGGCATCCTGCTCCTGCTGATCATCGTGCCGTTCTGGACCGACTTCCTGGTGCGCACCTTCGCCTGGATCAACCTGCTCAGCCCGGGCGGCCCGGTCAACGCGCTGACCGACGCGGTCGGCCTCACCGACGGCCCGGCCCAGTGGATCCCCAGCCAGGGCGCGTCGTTCATCGGCCTCGTCTACGCCTTCCTGCCCACCGCGATCTTCCCGGTGTACGCCACCCTGCGCGGCGTCGACCCGTCGCTGGGCGAGGCCGCCCGGGACCTGGGCTGCGGCTGGTGGCGGGTGCACACCAAGGTTCTGCTGCCCCTCGTCCGGCCCGGGCTGCTCGCCGCGGCCCTGCTCACCTTCATCCCGACGCTCGGTGTCTTCGTGATCCCGGTCCTGCTCGGCGGCGGCAAGAACCAGCTCGTCGGCAACCTGATCGTCACGCTCTACACCGAGTTCCGGAACCAGCCCATGGGCGCGGCGGCCTCCGTCGTCCTGCTCGCCCTGATGATCTTGTCGGTGGCGGTCTTCGGCACCGCGGCCCGCCGACTCGGAAGGAAGGCGTCATGAGAAGCCGCGCCGCCCGCACCGGGCACCTGCCCGACGCTGTGACCGGCTGGCTCGCCCGGGGCGTCATCGTCTTCCTGTACGTGCCCATCGCGGTCGTCGTGGTGCTGTCGTTCAACGATTCCGACCTCACCTACAAGTGGGCCGGGTTCAGCACCCGCTGGTACGGCGTGCTCGCGCAGGACACCGATCTGCTCGCCGCGCTCCGCGTCAGCGCCGAGGCCGGGGTGATCTCGGCGACCCTCGCCACCCTCGGCGGGCTGTTCGCCGCGATGGGCATGGCCCGGCTGGGTCCCCGCGGACGGGCCCTGTTCTCCGGCAGTCTGTTCCTGCCGCTGGTGATCCCGGAGATCGTGCTCGGCGTCGCCCTGCTGTCCGTGTTCGGCACCCTGCGGGCGAGCCTCGGGATGACCTCGCTGGTCCTCGGCCATCTGGTGGTGACCCTGCCCTACGCGGCCCTGATCGTGATCGGCGCGCACCGCGCCCTGGATCCGTCTCTCGACGAGGCCGCCGCCGACCTCGGCTGCGGCGCCTGGCAGCGGTTCCGCCTGATCACCCTGCCGCTGCTGAAACACGCCCTGCTGGCCTCCTGGCTGCTGTGCTTCACCATCTCCTTCGGCAACATCGTGATGTCCACCTTCACCGGCGGCGTCGGCACCACCACCCTGCCGCTGCGGGTGTACTCCCTGCTCAAGACGGGACTCACCCCGGAGATCAACGCACTGGGCACCCTCCTCGTGCTGTTCACCTTCGTGATCATCCTGGGCGCCGGGCTGCGGCAGATGCGCCGCGTCCTCGTCGACGACCGTACCTGACCGGCCGCCGCACCCCGCGCTCCGTCCCGCGCCCGCACTGTCCGTCCCCGCCTGTGGCGCCGTACGCCGTCATGTCGTATGCCGCTCCCGCCCGCGCCCGTACGTCCTCGCCCACCCTCGGCACGTTCCCGAAAGGTCTCGCCATGTCCCGTACCACCCTCCCGAGAACCCTGCTCGCCACCTGCGTGCTCACCGTCACCGCCGTGCTCGCCACCGGCTGCGGCGGCTCCGGCTCCGATGCCGTCTCCTCCTCCGGCGGCGGCAAGGAGCTGCACGTCTACGCCTGGGCCGGGGAGATCCCCGACTCCGTGGTGAAGGGCTTCGAGAAGGAGACCGGCATCAAGGTCACGGTCGACACCTTCGACAGCAACGAGACCATGACCGCCAAGCTCAGCTCCGGCTCCTCCGGGTACGACCTGGTCGAACCCAGCCAGTACACCGTGCAGCAGTTGATCGGGCAGAACCTCATCCAGCCGCTGGACCATTCGAAGATCGAGGGACTGGGCAACCTGGCGCCCAAGTTCCGCACCGCGACCTACGACGCGGGCAACAAGTACAGCATCCCGTGGATCTGGGGAACCACCGGCTTCGCCTACAACGACACCTGTATCAAGTCGGCGACCAGCTGGAAGACGCTCTTCGACGCCAAGTACAAGGGCAAGCTGTACATGCTCGACAACATGCTTGCGGCCTACATCGCCGGCCTCCAGGTCACCGGACACCGGGCCACCAGCACCGACAAGGACGAGATCGCGCAGGCGACCGAGGCGCTGCAGCAGCAGAAGAAAACCCTCGCAGGCTACAACTCCACCAACTACCCGCAGCTGCTGTCCACGGGCCAGGCGTGCGCGGCCGAGGCGTGGAGCGGCACCGCCATGGCGAAGGTCGTGGCGTCCGACCCCCATGTGCACTACGTCATCCCGGAGGAGGGCGGCTCCATCTGGACGGACGGCATCGCCCTCCCCAAGGGCGCGAAGAACGTCACGTCGGCGTACAAGTTCATCAACTACCTGCTGCGTCCCGAGGTCGCCGCGAAGGCCACCGACGACGGCTCCTCCGCCAGCGCCAACCAGGCCGCCCGCAAGCTCATCAAGAACAAGGCGGCCCTGGAGAACACCGCGATCTACGCACCCGACGAGGCCATTGCCAAGGCCGACTTCCTGCTCGACCCGGGCACCGCGATGCAGTACTTCCAGCAGGGCTGGACCAAGGTCAAGGCGTCGTGACATGGCAGCGAACCACAAGCTCAAGAAACCCATATCGGCTGACCACATGTCCTCGCCCCCTGTGTCTGCCGACCCCATGACTCCGGCCGTCCGCCTCTCCGGCGTCGGAAAGGTGTTCGGTACCGCGCACGCCGTGCGTGAGGTGACCCTCGACATCCGCCGGAACGAGTTCTTCTCCATCCTCGGCCCGTCGGGCTGCGGGAAGACCACCCTGATGCGGATGATCACCGGCTTCGAGGAGCCGACCGAGGGCAGTATCGAACTCGGCGGTGTCCCGGCGACCGGTCTTCCGGCGCACCGACGCGACCTGAACATGCTCTTCCAGAGCTACGCCCTGTTCCCGCACCTGAGCGTCGCCGACAACGTGGCGTTCGAGTTGAAGGTCCGCAAGCTGCGGCCGAAGGCGGAGATCCCCGCCGCGGTGGACGAGGCCCTGGCCCTGGTCCGGCTGACGGGCTTCCGCGACCGGGCTGTCGCGCAGCTCTCGGGCGGCCAGCGGCAGCGCGTCGCCATCGCCCGCGCGCTCATCGCCCGCCCCTCCCTGCTGCTGCTCGACGAGCCGCTCGGCGCCCTGGACAAGAAGCTGCGCGCCGAGATGCAGCTGGAGCTGAAGAAGATCCAGCGCGAGGTCGGGGTCACCTTCGTGACCGTCACCCACGACCAGGAGGAGGCGCTGACCATGTCCGACCGGATCGCCGTCATGAACGGCGGCCGGGTGGTCCAGGTCGATACCCCCGAGGGCGTCTACGAGCGGCCCGCCACCCGCTTCGTCGCCTCCTTCATCGGCACCTCCAACTTCCTCACCGGCACCACCGACGGCACCGCTCTTGCGGTGCCGGGGCTCGGCCCACTGCCGGTGCCGCGCACGGACCTCACGGGTGAGGCACACCTCGCGGTGCGCCCCGAACACATCCGGGTGTGCCGCGAGGAGAGCGCGATCCCGGCCGGCCGTGCCGCGCTGCAGGGCACCCTGCAGCAGTCGGTCTACCTCGGCAGCGCCGTCCGCCACCACCTCACCCTCGACGACGGCAGCGCGTTCGTCGCCGAGACGCACCCCGCGGACGCGGCCGGACCGGCCCCCGGCGGCCGGGCGTGGGCGCACTGGAATCCGGACGCCTCCCGGGTGCTCGCCGAATGACCGCCCCGCTCCCGGTTCCGCCCGACCACAGCAACCACAGCAAGGAGACACGACCGTGAAGGTCGCCGCCGCCCAGTACGCCCCCACCGCCGACGTCGCGGGAAACCTCGACGTCGTCGAGACCATGGCCGGTGAAGCCGCCGCCGCGGGCGCCGAACTCGTCGTCTTCCCCGAGGAGGCGATGATCCCGGCGGAGGCCGCCGCCGGGCCGCTGCACGAGACCGCCGAGGCCCACTGGCCCTTCTTCCTCGGCGAGTTGTCGCGGATCGCCGCCGCCTACGGCATCGCCGTGATCGCCGGCGGCTACGAACCGAGCGGCGACTCCCTGCCGTACAACACCATCGCGGCCGTCTCCGCGGACGGCGAACTCCTCGGCCGCTACCGCAAGATGCACCTCTACGACGCCTTCGACTACCGCGAGTCCCGCGAGGTGCAGCGCGGCGACGAGGGACCCTGCGTGGTGCGGATCGGCGAGTTCAACGTGGGGCTGGTCAACTGCTACGACCTGCGCTTCCCCGAGTTCACCCGGACCCTCGTCGAAATGGGCGCGGACCTGTTGTCCGTGTCCGCGGCCTGGGTGCGCGGCCCGCTCAAGGAGGACCACTGGACGACGCTGCTGCGCACACGCGCGATCGAGAACACCTGCTGGGTCGTGGCCGCCTCGCTCACCACGCCCGACTGCATCGGCATGAGCATGGCCATCGACCCGCTCGGGGTCGTGCGTGCCGCGCTCGGCGAGGAGAAGCGCGCCCTGTGCGTGGTCGAGGCGGACAAGCAGCGCATCGACCGGGCCCGCACCATCCTGCCGGTCCTCCGCAACCGCCGCATCATCATCGGACCGAGGTGACGAAGATGCCCCTGGACATCCGCGATCTGGAACAAGTACCGCCGCTGGACGGCGAGTTGGCGGCACGACTGGCCGACGTCGACTTTCCCACCCTCGGCCACTACCTGGAGGAGGGATTCTGCGATCCGGCCCTGCGGCGCGTCGCCGGCCGGGGCAGGCTGGTCGGCCGCGCCGTCACCGTACGGATCACCGCCACCGACTCCACCCTGCTGCACCACGCCGCGTCCCTCGTCGGACCGGGTGACGTCGTGGTCGTCGACTGCGGCGGCGACCGCCGGCACGCCCCGCTCGGCGAGGTCGTGGTGCACGCCCTCGTGGCGCGCGGCGCGGCCGGCGCCGTCGTGGACGGCGTCTGCACCGACATCGGCGCCCTGCGCGAGGTCGGCCTCCCCGTGCACGCGTACGGCACCTCGCTGCTGACCACAAAGCTGCACGGCATCGCCGACGGCTCCCTGAACGCCCCCGTCAGCTGCGGCGGAGTGGCCGTGCGCGCGGGCGATCTGGTCCTCGGCGACGACAACGGCCTGCTCGTCGCGTCGGCCGCCCGGCTCGCCGCCGTCCTCGACGAGGCCCTCGCCGACGACGTCGAGGAGCCCGGTCTCATCGCCGCGCTGCACCGGGGAGACCGGCTCGGCACGCTCACCGGGGCCACCCGCACCGTCGAGAACCTGCTGCACCCCGATCCCACCACAGCGTGACCGCGACCTCTCCCGGTCACCCACACCTTCGCAAGGAAGCACCCATGTTCCTCAAGGCAGCCATCAACGGCGGGCGTACCCGTACCGAGCACCCCGCCGTGCCGCTGACCCCCCAGGAGATCGCCGCGGACACCGCCGCGGTGGTCTCCGCGGGCGCCGACGTCGTCCACTTCCACGTCCGTACCACGGACGGCGGCCAGACGATCGAACCCGACGACCTCGGCGACGTCCTGCGCGCCATCCGCTCCGCCGTGCCCGCCGCGATCGTCGGCACCACGACCGGCCTGTGGACCTGCTCCGGGCCCCAGGAGCGGTACGACCTGGTCAAGGCCTGGGACGTACTGCCGGACTTCGCCTCGGTCGCCTTCAGCGAGGAGGGCGCGGCGGAGACCGCCGCGCTCGTCACCGCCCGGGGCATGACACTGGAGAGTGCCGTGTGGAGCACGGACGACGTGCCCGCGCTGCTCGCCTCGCCGACGCTGGCGGACAACGCGCGCATCCTGATCGAGCCGATGAACGAGGATCCGGACACGGCGGTCGCCCACGCCCGGGAGATGGCCGCCCGGATCCGTGCCGCCGGGGTCGGCTGCCCGCTGCTCTACCACGGTGAGGCGGCCACCACCTGGCCCGTGCTGCGCGCCGCGCTCCAGGACGGGCACCAGGCCCGCATCGGCTTCGAGGACGGCATCCATCTCCCGGACGGCACCTCGGCCGGGCACAACGCGGACCTGGTCACGGCCGCCCGCGCCCTCGCCGCGAGCTGACCCAGGACCGGCTCTCCGGTCCGGGCCCGGGCGACGGGTCCCGCGGTCGGTTACGCTCCGCGGCATGCGGATCTCCGTCTCCTCGGACATGGCCGAACCCGTCGCCCGGCTCGTCGTCGCGGAACTGCGCCGACGCGGGCACCAGGTGCGCGCACACGGCGCGCTGGAGCCCGGGGCCGACCCGCGGTGGGCGGTCTGCTCCGAGGCGGCGGCCCGGGACGTCGCCTCGGGGACGGCGGACCAGGCCGTCGTGTGCTGCTGGACCGGAACCGGCGCCTCGATCGCCGCGAACAAGATCCCCGGCGTACGGGCGGCGCTGTGCACGGACGCCTACACCGCCGAGGGCGCCCGGCGCTGGAACGACGCCAACGTCCTGGCCCTCGGCCTGCGCCTGACCTCCGAGCCGGTCCTCAAGGAGATCCTCGACGCCTGGTTCGCGACCGGGCCCAGCGAGGACGCCGAGGACCGCGGCAACGTGGCCCACATCGGGAGCCTGGACGCCGCCCGCACCGATTCCTAGCCCCGTTCCCTTGCGCGCGAGCACATCTCTCCCTCAGCCCTGGCCCCCGCGCCAGGGGGGCCAGGGGAGGCGGGCGTCGGAGGCCAGGGTGGGGGTGGGAGGCCGATGGTGTGTACGGTGCGGCGCCGGCCGACCGCGGTCGGCGTCAGTGGGCGCCGAGCCCGCCGCCGCCGAACGAGCCGCTCGTCCCCTTGCTCCAGCGCGGCCGGTCCTTCGACGCGCTCGACCGGGTCTGCTGGTTGCTCAGTTCGTACGGGGTGAGCGGACGGCCGCCCTCGGGAGTCTTCGGCACCTCTTCGGACTCCCGGTTCTCCCGGATCTCGTACACCGCGCCCTCCGGGGGCAGGTGCGGCTGCTCTTCGGGGCGCGGCCGGGGCGGTTCGCGGAACTTGATACGGGAGCCCATCCAGAAGCTCCCGGCGAGCACCGCCAGGACGGCCACGGCCACCACGAAGAGCCCGAGACTCAGCAGGCCGCTCGGGGCGGCCATCTGCAGCGATACGGTACTCATAGCACTGGCATACCCCGGTCATATCGGGGTGAACCGGACGCCTTCCGTGAGGGGTCACCTACGCTCGGCGATGCCGCGACGCGAGTACGGCCCGCCCTGGCCGGGGCGTCCGCAGCGCGCGCCTGTGACCCGGCCCGGCCCGGGTTTGACCCGTGACGAGTGGGCTACCCGGACCGCGTGACACGGACGACTTCCGAGCAGGAGCTGTACCGCTTCCTGGAGGACCGCTTCGCGTGTGCCCAGGCGTGCACCGAGTGCGCCCGGGCCTGCGCGGTGCGCGCGAGCCTCCTGGATCCGGACGGGACCGACGGGCCGGAGCGGGCGCGGCGGCAGGGCATTCTGTGCGCGGAGGTGTGCGACACGACCTGCCGCATGCTGTCCGAACAGAACTGCCAGGACCAGACCGGACTCAGGATCCAGTTGGAGTGGTGCCGCGCGGTCTGCCTCGACAGCGCCGGGGCCTTCGACGGGCGCCCCGGCGCTCGGGCGACGGCGGAGGCGTGCCGGGCATGCGCCCGGGCGTGCGTCGATTTCGTCGCGGCGTTCGGCTGATTGCTGCTTCACGCGACTCCCCGTGGCGTTCACGGCTCCCCACGGCGCTCACCGTTCCCGGCGGCCATCCGCCGGGTCCCGCCACCTCGTGTGCTCTCGCGACAATGCCGCGACCTGGTGCGCTCTCCCGAGGCTGGCCCGAGGAGTACGGCGGGCGCGGGCTGACGGCGAGACGGCCGTGACCGATGTGACCGATGTGACGGCTGTGATCGCCGCGACCACGCGGTGAGCAGGTCGTGGCCGGCACCGAGGGCGGCAACGCCCTGGTGGGTACAACCATGGTGACGGGTCGGCACGGTCACCGTGGCGGACGCCGAACGGCACTGCGAACTCCCGCGGTGCCGTGCTCCGGTGGGCGGGCGGCTGTCCGCCCGGCCGTCCGTCCGCCGACCGGACCGCCGGAACCGTCGCACGCTCATTCATCTCAAGCAGCCCCACGGACAAGCCGGTTGTGGCCTGGGCGTGGTGCGACACGCGTAGTATCCGCGCTGCGCCAGACGGAGAAGGAGGTGCGGATGGCCACATGCCGCGGCATGGACGTGTCCGCCTATCAGGGCACCCAGAACTGGGCCGCCCACAAGAACGACGGTGTCGTGTTCGCTTTCGCCAAGGCCAGTGAAGGCCAGCACTCCCGGGACGGGAGGTTCGAGAGCCACATCACCGGGATCATCAAGTCCGGACTGGTGCCTGGTGCTTACCACTTCGCCTGGCCCAACCAGGACGTCGCGAAGGAAGCCGCGAACTACATCGGCGCGGTCAAGGCCCACGCGAAGAAGGGGTTCACGCACTGGCTGGACCTCGAACGCTACGCGGACGGCCGCAACTACCGCGGCCGCAGCGCCGCCCAGATCAAGACCTGGGCCGCCGCCTGGATCGCCGCCGTACGGGCCGCGTTCCCCGGGCAGCGCGTCGGCATCTACACCGGCGGCGACGACCTCGCCTCCGGCCACGTGCCCGACGGCGTCCCCCTCTGGTACCCGGCCTACCCCTGGGGTGCCGCCCCGTACAGCAAGGCGGAGGCCGCTGCCCGGCCCAAGCCCAGTGGACGGGCCCCGCTGATCTGGCAGTTCACCAGCCGTCCCGTCGACCGATCCATCGCCTATCTGTCCGAGGCGGGTCTGCGCGCCTGGGCCGCGGGCGACACCTCCGAGGAGGATGACATGCCCCAGTACGTGAACCTCGGGCTCGCCAAGCCCTACAAGCTCAACCCCGGCGGGTGGGACTCGATCGAGTTCACCGAGGAGTGGTCGGACGAGACCGGCGACCACGCCACTGACGGCAGTGTCTGGGCGCGTGGTCCGGCCCGCTTCACCGGCAGCATCAGCCTGCATCTGACCGGGCTGCCGGTCGGCGCGGTCGTGCAGGCCCGAATGTCCGAGTACGCGGGCGACCACCACCAGGCCGACCATCCCATCCACGAGATCATCGGCACGGCCGGCGGCACCTTCGCCGTGATCCCGTTGACGAAGCGGCTCGTGAAGGGACGCGGTATGCGTGTCCGTCTCCGCAACCAGTCCGACTCCCCGGTCACCGTGGGCAGTTCCGTGCTGACGGTGCTCGTCTGGAAAGAGGGCTGACCCCCGACGGGGTCGCGGCGGGACACCCGCACCCGAAGCGCGCCCCACCGGGCTTCAGGCAGTGGGGCGCGCCTGTCGCCCGGCGGAGTACCGACGGCTCAGCGGGTCCCGATGACCACCGAATCGACGACCGCGTCGTTCACGGGACGGTCGTTGCGGGGGCATGACCACCGGACTCAGAGCGAGCGGCGCCACCCCAGCGCACCACGCCCGCGCACCACGCCCGCGCACCACGCCCGCGCACCACGCCCGAAGATGGCGCGGCGGGGCTCTGCCACGAGTGGATCCCCCGTCCGGCCACCGGCCCCATCGACCCCTCGCCGCGTAAGAGGACCCCGCCGACGGGCCAGGACCGCCCCGGCCCGGGCCCGTCGGCCACCCGGCCCGTCGAGACGTGCCCGCACCGGCGCGCGGTCCGCCCCGCCGCCCGAGGCGGTCGAGGCGCACCGGGCCGTCACCGCGGAACGCGCACGGCTGCTCGGCACCGGACCACCGCGACGATTTGGCCACCCGGTACGAAGTCGCCTACCCGCTCGGCAAGTTGGGCCGCCGGGCGGAGGCCCTGCACAGCTGCCGCGAGGTCGCCGAGGCGCGCCCGGACCTCGGGTCCGACCACGCCGACACCCTCGCCGCCCGCTACGAGACCGGCATCAGCCTCGGCCGCCTTGGCCGCGGCGTCGACCTCGTCTGGCTCGGCCGCCGGGAGGAGACGCTCACCGAGTCCCATGACGTGTGCGCTCCGGGCCCGCGTCCTCGGCCCGGACCATCCCGACACCCTCGCCGGCGGAGACGACGAGGCCCACTGACCGGAGCAGCTCGGCCGGGGCACCGGGGCGGTGGAGCTGTACCGGCGGGTTGTGGTGCCGTGCCGAGGGTAGGCGTCCGGCGGACACTGAGCCGCGCGTCGTCGGCCCATTTCGGCATGCCCTCTGGCCGACGTAGATCATCACGTGTTACGAAGAACCATGCCTGCACACGAGGGATCGCGGACGTACGACGCCGTCATCGTCGGCGGCGGCCACAACGGGCTGGTCGCGGCCGCCTATCTGGCCCGGGCCGGACGGTCCGTGCTGGTCCTGGAGCGGCTCGGCCGCACCGGCGGCGCCGCCGTGTCCACCCGACCGTTCACCGGCGTCGACGCCCGGCTGTCCCGCTACTCCTACCTGGTCAGCCTGCTGCCCCGGAAGATCGTGCGGGACCTGGGCCTCACCTTCCGCGTCCGTGGCCGCACCATCTCCTCCTACACGCCGGTGGAGCGCGCCGGACGCCCCACCGGGCTGCTGGTCGGCGGCGGCGAGCGGCGTACCCGGGAGGCGTTCGCCCGGCTGACCGGCGGCGAGCGCGAGTACGCGGCCTGGCGGCGGTTCTACGGCATGACCGGCCGGGTCGCCCAGCGGGTCTTCCCGACCCTGACCGAACCCCTGCCCACCCGTGACGAGCTGCGCCGGCGCATCGACGACGAGGACGCCTGGCGCGCCCTGTTCGAGGAGCCCATCGGGGTGGCGATCGAGCGGGAGTTCGCCGACGACCTGGTGCGGGGCGTCGTCCTCACCGACGCGCTCATCGGCACCTTCGCCGACGCCCATGACCCCGCCCTGCCGCAGAACCGCTGCTTCCTCTACCACGTCATCGGGGGCGGCACCGGCGCCTGGGACGTGCCCGTCGGCGGCATGGGCGCCCTCACCGCCGCGCTGGCCGCCGCCGCGCGCACGGCGGGCGCGACCCTCGCGACCGGGCACGAGGCCGTCCGTATCGACACCGACGGACACCGCGCCGAGATCGCCTACCGCACGGCCGACGGCGAAGGCATCGTCGCCGCCCGGCACGTCCTCGTGGGCGCCTCGCCGCAGGAACTCGCCGCCCTCACCGGCGACCCGCGGCCCGAGCCCGCCGAAGGCGCCCAGCTGAAGGTCAACCTGCTGCTCAAGCGGCTGCCCGCGCTGCGCGACACCGACGTGGACCCCCGGGAGGCGTTCGCCGGCACGTTCCATATCGCGGAGGGCTACGAGCAACTGGCCGCCGCCCATGCCGAGGCCGCCTCCGGCCGGCTCCCCGCCGCGCCGCCCTCCGAGATCTACTGCCACTCCCTGACCGACCCCTCGATCCTCGGCCCCGACCTGGTCGCCCGCGGCTATCAGACCCTGACCCTGTTCGGCCTGCACACCCCCGCCCGGCTCTTCGCGGGCGACAACGACGCCGTACGCAGGGAACTGCTGAGGTCGACGCTCGCGCAGCTCGACGCCCACCTCGCCGAGCCGCTCGTAGACTGCCTGGCGACCGACGCGGACGGCCGGCCGTGCATCGAGGCGAAGACCCCGCTCGACCTGGAACGGGATCTGCGCCTGCCCGGCGGCAACATCTTCCACCGCGCGCTGTCCTGGCCCTACGCCCAGGAGGACACCGGCCGTTGGGGCGTGGAGACCCGGCACGCCAACGTCGTGCTGTGCGGGGCGGGAGCGGTGCGCGGCGGCGGGGTGAGCGGGGTACCGGGCCACAACGCGGCCATGGCCGTGCTGGAGCGGGACTGAGGACACGGCGGCGTGGGACCGGGCCTCGCGGCCCGGCCCGTCAGTCGGCCGACGGCGCCCAGCCCGCCGCCGTGATGCGGGCCGCGTCCGCCGGGCGTGCCCCGTCGAAGACCACGGCACCGCCGGCCTCGACGCGCAGCGCGTCGACGTAGGCGCCACGGCCCACGTACTGCCGGTCGGTGGTGTACCGCCAGCGCAGGGTGAGCCACCGGTCCGCCGGGAGGTCCGCGGTCAGCCGGTGCCAGACACGGCCCGACCAGCCGGTGGCCGTACCGTCCGGGTGGTCCCGGGACTCCTCGCCGCGCCGCTCGGTGGTGAACGGCACCGGCCGCCAGGAGCCGCCGCCGTCCGTCGATGTCTCCAGGACCAGCAGATCCGACCGGGGCTCGGTGTCCCACCACAGGGTGCAGCGCAGCCGCGCCCCGCCGGACGCGGTGTCGAGCGCCGGCAGGGCGAGCGTCGCCGTCGTGGCGTTCGCCATGCCCGAGAACCAGGCCGTACGACCCTCGGCGGGACGAACCGGAACGGCCCGCGCCAGCCGGGTGCCCGCGGCGACCCGGGGAGCGGAACCGGATCGCCAGGTGCGCACGGGATGCACCGAGTTGCCGAGCACCACGAGAAAGCAGTCGGTGGTCGGGTCGAGCACCAGGCAGGTGCCGGTGAAGCCAGTGTGCCCGGCGGTGCGCGGCGTGGCCATCGCACCCATGTACCAGTGCTGGTACAGCTCGAAGCCGAGACCGTGCTCGTGGCCCGGGAAGGCGGTGTTGAAGTCGGTGAACATCAGCTCCACGGACCGCGGCCGCAGGATGCGCGTGCGCCCGTACGCGCCGCCGCCCAGCAGCGTGCGGGCGAGCACCGCCAGGTCCCACGCGCAGGAGAACACCCCCGCATGGCCCGCGACGCCGCCCAGACTGTAGGCGTTCTCGTCGTGCACCTCGCCCCACACCAGTCCCCGGTCGAGGCCGGACCACGGCCTGCGCGCGTCCTCCGTCGCCGCGATCGACGGCTTCCAGGAGGCGGGCGGGTTGTAGCGGGTGCGGCGCAGGCCGAGCGGGGCGGTGATCCCGTCGTGCAGGAGGACGTTCAGCGGGCGGCCCGTGATCCGTTCGAGGACGAGCTGCAGGGAGATCAGGTTCAGGTCCGAGTAGAGGTATGTGCTGCCCGGCGGGTTGATCGGCGCCTCGTTCCAGATGAGTTGGAGCTTGTCCTCGTACCCGGGGGCGTCGTACAGCGGGATCCAGGCGCGGAAGCCCGAGGTGTGCGTGAGGAGCTGACGGATGGTCACATCCTGTTTGCCCGCGGCGCCGAACTCCGGGAGGTACGAGGCGACGGGCGCCTCCAGCGTGAGTGCGCCGCGCTCCAGCTGCTGGACGGCGAGCAGCGAGGTGAACAGCTTGGAGACGGAGGCCAGGTCGAAGACCGTGTCCTCGGTCATCGGGATCTGCCGGTCGGCCGGGAACTCGACGCCGGTGTCGGTCTTCTCGTCGTAGGCCGCGTAGCGCACCGCCATCCCGATGGGCTGGTGCAGGGCCACGGTGCCGCCGCGCCCGGCGAGCAGCACGGCGCCCGCGTACCAGGGGTGCGTGGGGGAGGGGCCGAGGAACGTCTCGGCGTCCGTGACGAGCCGGCGCAGCTGCTCGGGGAGCAGGCCGGCCCGTTCGGGCGAGCCGCGCCGCAGGGTGGGACGGCCGGTCGCCGGGGCGGCGGCGGCCGGACCCGCGGGCAGTTGGGCGAGTGTCAGCGCGCCGCCCAGGGCCAGGGTGCCGATACCCAGTCTGCGCCGGGTCGGCCCGGCCGCCGTTCTGCCCGGGACCTCGTCGGTCATCTGAGACCTCCCGTCTGAAAGTATCTTTCGGGGATTGCCATGCGCGGTGAAACTTTCCTGTCGGGTGCGGAGTGTGTCAACGGTGCACGCGGCCTCCAAAGGATCTGACGATGCATCAGAGTAAGTCTTCCGTCGTCCCGGGGGCTTCGGCATCCTGCGCCCATGCAGACGGAGCTGAGCAACCAACCGGGCTCGCCCACGGGACCGGCACGGGACCGGCACGGGACCGGCACGGGACCGGTACGGCGGTGGGCACCACAGGTGCTGGGCGGGCCGAGCGAGGCCCGCCGCGGCTCGGCGGCCCAGCCGACGGCCCTGTCGGCGGAGCGTTCAGCGCGGGCGCAGGTCCACGATCCTGCGGATCTTGCCCACCGACCGTTCCAGCGACTCCGGTTCGACGATCTCCACGGTGACCGACACGCCGATGCCGTCCTTGACGGCGGCGGCGATGACCCGGGCCGCCGCCCGGCGCGCCTCGGGCGTGGCGCCGGGCCGTGCCTCGGCCCGTACGGTGAGCGCGTCCAGGCGGCCCTCCCGGGTGAGCCGGAGTTGGAAGTGCGGGGCGACGCCAGGGGTGCGCAGCACGATCTCCTCGACCTGGGTCGGGAACAGATTGACGCCACGAAGGATCACCATGTCGTCGCTGCGACCGGTGATCTTCCGCATCCGCCGGAACACCCGGGCCGTGCCCGGCAGCAGCGCGGTCAGGTCACGGGTCCGGTACCGGATCACCGGCATGGCCTCCTTGGTGAGCGAGGTGAAGACCAGCTCGCCCTGAGCGCCCTCGGGCAGCACCTCGCCGGTGACCGGGTCGACGACCTCGGGATAGAAGTGGTCCTCCCAGATGTGCAGGCCGTCCTTGGTCTCCACGCACTCCTGCGCGACACCCGGACCGATCACCTCGGACAGCCCGTAGATGTCGACGGCGTCGATCCCGAACCGCTCCTCGATCTCCCGGCGCATCCCCTCCGTCCACGGCTCGGCACCGAAGATGCCGACCCGCAGCGACGTGCCGCGCGGGTCCACGCCCTGCCGTTCGAACTCGTCGAGCAGGGTGAGCATGTACGAGGGGGTGACCATGATGATCCGGGGCTCCAGGTCCCGGATCAGCTGGACCTGCCGGGCGGTCATCCCGCCGGACGCGGGGACGACCGTGCACCCCAGTCGTTCCGCGCCGTAGTGGGCGCCGAGACCGCCGGTGAACAACCCATAGCCGTACGCCACATGGATCGTGTCCCCGGGCCGCCCACCAGCCGCCCGGATGGCACGGGCCACCATGTCCGCCCACATGGAAAGGTCGTTGTCCGTATAGCCGACCACCGTGGGGCGTCCGGTGGTGCCGCTCGACGCATGGAGCCGGCGGATGCGGTCGCGTGGCACGGCGAACGTCCCGCACGGGTAGTTCTCGCGCAGGTCCGCCTTGGTGGTGAAGGGGAAGCGAGCCAGGTCGTCCAGGGACCGGCAGTCCTCCGGGCGCACGCCGGCCTGGTCGAAGGCCCGCCGGTGGAAGGGCACGTTGTCGTAGGCGTGCCGCAGTGTGGTCCGCAGCCGCTCCAGCTGAAGCGCCCGCAGGGCCTCCGCGTCGAGCCGCTCCCCCGCGTCGAACAGCTGCATCGCCTCCGTCATGGGGTACCTCTCCCTCACCGATCGCATCAATTCGGACGACCGATCATTCGGTTGTTTGTGTTTGGGATCAGTAATTCAGTCCGGGGCGGCCCCGGCAAGGGGTCCGGCCGCACTTTCTCGCCGCCCCGGACGCGGCCGGAATGCCGATGCGGTACCGCCGTGGCCGACCCCATGGATCTGCTCGCGCACTCGGCGGGCACGGGCCTCGTCATGTTGTACGCCGCCACATATCCGCACCGGGTGCGGCGACGGCGCTGATCACCGCCGACCCGTCGGCCACCGGCCCGCGGGCCACCGCCGAGGACCGGCTGTCGGCGCCGCCCGGCCGCAGGCGGCCGAACCGTGGTTCGAGCGGGGCTCTTCGCCCTTCGATGCCAGGCTGCGAGGCGACGGCGGGTTCGGCCCGGCCGCCATGCCGTTCTTCCACAGCCGCAGGGACGGGGCCCAGCCGCGCATGACACCGCGGCCGACGAGCAGACCGACGACGCGGGCGGCCGACTGCGCCTTCGCCGACGGCGCCTTCGCACCCGAGGCCACCCGGGCCGCCCTGGGCGGTCTCGCGGCGCCCGGCCTCCTGTACGCCCTGTACGCCGGGGAAAACCCGACGGCGGACTGTGCCCCGGCCCGGCCCGCCGCACCGCCGTCGCATTCGCTGACATCGTGTGCGAGATCCAGCCGGGCGCCGGTCACCATCCCCGGCCGGACGACCCGCAACGGTTTCGTACGCCGGGTCGCCGCGTTGCTCGGCGCGAGCCCGACCGCGCCCCGGCCCGGGCCGCCGTAGCAGCCCGGGGCGCACCTCTCTTCCGTGCGCGCCCCGGCGCCCGTGGCGTACCCGCCCTACACATCCGCCAGGGACAACCCGTCGGCGCCCGCGCGCAACTGCACCACCGCCGCCACATGGTTGCCCCAGGTGGCGTCCGGCACCGAGCGCGTCGCACAGTCGCGGTGCGACTTGAGTGCCTGCTCGCCCTCCTCCTCGTAGACCTTCTCGCCACCCGTGTTGATGCACTGCGAGCCGCGGCCGAGCACGGTGACCACGCCGCCCTCGTCCACGGTGGCCATGTCGCCCAGCAACACCCAGCGCTCGCCGTCCTTCTCGAAGAAGGTCTCGGTGGAGCGGGCCGGGAGGGTGCTCGGGCACGCCTACGGCGGCGGCGCGTAGTTCTCCTCCATGTAGCTGGTGGGCTCGCGGCCCCCCGACTCCTGAAAGGTCCCCCACACGTGGCCTGTTGGCGGCCGGAACCGGTCGCTAGGCTGGCCGCGGACGACGAACCGGGAGGAGCACGGACGTGGCCGAGAGCACCATCCAGCAGCATCCGCTCATGGGCTGGGACAAGCCGGAACTGGACCTCAGCAACGCGCAGTGGCAGTCCAGCAGCCGAGGCATCGGCGATGTCCAGATCGCCTTTGTCGAGGGGTTCATCGCGATGCGCAACAGCGGCCGTCCCGAGAGCCCTTCCCTGATCTTCACCCCCGCCGAATGGGGTGCCTTCGTGTCCGGCGCGCGGGAAGGCGAGTTCGACCTGACCTGAACCGCGCGGGGCCGAGGGCCCGCGAGCCGATCCGGGGGGTGTACCGCACCGATTTCCGGACACGTGACCGACAACGCCCTTCCGGGACCGAGGCCCGAGCAGGCTGACCCCGGAAGGGAAGATCGCATCCCGGTCGCGAGGACGATGCGCACACAGCCGGTCGGCGCGGCGGTCGACGGCTCGCAGGACAGCCTGCGCGCCCTGGACCCGGCCCCCGGCGCCCCCGGCGGCGCGGCGGCACCCCTGCGCGTGGTGCAGGTCCGGCCGTACGCGCCGTCGGCCCGGCCCGAGGCGCTGGCCGAGGGGCCCGCCCGAACCGGACGACGACAGGGCCTCGACGAGGCGCGCACCCGACTGAGCGACCCGCGGCGGCCCAGAGTGTCGAGTACATCGCCCTGCGGGGCGCGCCCGCCGCGTGCTGCCCGAACTGGGCGCCGAGGCGCACCTCCAGGTGCTCGGCTCCCGGGGACGGGGCGGCTTCGCCGGCCTGCTGCTCGCGCCCGCCCGTGCGGATGATGGGCTCCGTCACCCAGGCCGTGCTGCTGCACCCGGCCGTCCGGTCGCCGTCGTACCGCCCGCGCCGAGAAGGAAGCCCGCACCGGCGCAGAAGTGACCCCGTCCGGCTGCCCGTCCCGCCCCGCCGGGCCCCTTCCGGCCCCGCTCCGGCCACCGGCGGGCCGGCGGTGGTCACAGTGCTGCGGCTCCCCTGATGGGACGCCGCCCGGACGCCATCGACCGGGTCCGGGCACGTACCATGGCCGCATGTCGTTCCTCCGCCGCCGCAGCGCCACACCCGCCGGGCCCGACTTCGACGTGCTGGCCATGGACCCGGGTGACTGGCCCGGCAATCTGGGCGCGGGCCTGCTGCCCGCTCCCGACGGCACCTGCCAGGGCGTCTTCCTGCGTTACGACCTGTTCGGCGGTCGCGGTCCCGCGATGATCATCGGCAATCTCCCGGAGGGCTCCCCGGCCCGCGACATCGGCGACGGGGAGATCCCCTTCGAGGTCGCCCAGCTGCTGCTGGCGCTGGAGAACGACGAGGAGGTCACCGTGACCGGCGCCGAGGACATGCCGGTGCTCCAGGGCGACAACCTGCTGATCGTGCGTCGGCTGAAGCTCTCCGAGACCCGCATCTCGTGTGTCCAGTTCGACCGCAGCGACGGCGTCCTCGTCACCATCGCCGCCTGGGACCGCCCCATCACCGACGACCTGTACGCCCTGCTGAAGCCGCTCCCGGCGGAGCTGTTCCAGCAGGGCTGACGGCGCCGGCCGCCGAGCCGGGGGCCGCTATCCGGCGGCCGACGACCGCACGTCCACGTCGGCGGCCCGCACATACGCCACCCGGTGGCCGTACTGGATCTGGTAGTACAGGTCCTTGCCGGTCACGACCCGATGCGAGTCGGCGGTGAATGAGACCGCGTAGTAGTACTGGCCGGGCAACTCGTCACCGACGACATACCCCTGGCCCGCCGGGATCGTGTACGGCAGCGTGGACACCGCCTGCGCGGGCACGTCGGCCGGATAGGCATCCTTCTCCGGGTACGCCCTGCCGTACACCGGAATACTCTGGAGCCCCGCCTTGGGCGTGATCACGCGACCGGAGGCGTCCACGGCAGTCGGCTGCTTGCCCGGGTTCCTGAACCATGCCTTCTGACCCAGGTACCAGATCGCGGTCCAGTCGCCCCAGCGGCCGGCCACCGCGTACTGCTGCCCGGTCGAGACCCGCGAGGACAGGTCGTTCACACCGGTGGTCGGGGCCGTGCCGAGGCCGATGTCCTTGATCAGCGCGGAGCGCTCGTCATGGTCCGAGTACAGCCGCACCTCGCTGGACCCGTGCGCCGCGCACGGCTCGCCCGCGGTGGTGCACCCCGTGTACACCGGCTGGTTCCGCGCGTAGTCCGGCAGGATCGTGACGAGTCCGCCCTTCCGGCCGGCCGTGCGCTTGAAGGGGTGGTCCAGCAGCTCGAAGTAGTGCCGCCAGTCCCAGTACGGGCCCGGATCGGTGTGCATGCCCGGCACGGCGGAGGCGGTGGGACCCGGCACATTGTCATGGCCGAGGATGTGCTGCCGGTCCAGCGGGATGCCGTACTTCGCGGCGAGGTACTTCACCAGCCGGGCCGACGACCGGTACATCGCCTCCGTGTACCAGGCGTCCGGCGAGGCGAGGAAGCCCTCGTGCTCGATGCCGACCGACTTGGCGTTGACGTACCAGTTGCCCGCGTGCCACGCCACGTCCTTCGCCTTGACGTGCTGGGCGATCAGCCCGTCCGTGGAGCGGATGGTGTAGTTCCACGACACATAGGTCGGGTCCTTGATCAGGTCGAGGACACCGTCCCAGGCGCCCTCCGTGTCGTGGATGACGATGTACTTGATGCTCTGCGAGGCCGGCCGGTCCCCCAGATCGTGGTTGCCGTAGTCGTGGTCCCCGAACTCCTCGTACGGCGCCGGCACCCAGATGCAGGACACCGACGTGGGGCACTGGGTGCCGTCCTCGGCGGACGGGGCCAGGCCGGCCCGTTTCAGCCGCGCGGTGTCCACGGACAGACCCGACCGCGGGGCCAGCGCGACCACTTGCCCGTCGTCCGTGGTGCGCTTCGCGCCGGTGCGCAGCACGTCGTACACGTCGTTGGCGTAGGCCGCCCCGGCCGCGGTGTCGTCCGCGCCGGAGAACCGGGCCACCGCGCCGTACCAGTCGGCCGGGTCCGAGCTGAGGGGGCGGCCCAACTGTTTCTGGGCGGCGGCGAGCAGTGCGGCGCCGCCGGCCACGTTGGCCGCCGGGTCTCTCCGCAGCTCGGCCGCCGGGATCCCGGTCAGCCCGGCGGCCCGCGGCAGCGTTTCCAGACGGGCCGGGAGCGCGGACGCGTCCGGCCCGCTCGCCTCGGGGTGCCGTGCGGGGCGGGCGGGGCGGGCGCTGTCGCCACGGGCGTCCTCGGTGCCCTCGCTGTGGTGCTCCGTGGCGGTGAGCGCGGTGTGCGCGTCGGTGAGGTGCATCGGGCCGTAGCCGCCGGTCACGCTCGGCGCCCCGGCGTGCGTGTCCCAGCGGGACTGGAGGTAGGAGACGGCCAGCAGGACACTCTGCGGCACGTGATACTCGGCGGCGGCCGAGGCGAAGGCGCGCTGGAGTCCGCCTGTGGCGGCGCCGGTGGCGGACCGGGACGGGGCGGAGTCGGTGGCGGACTGGGACGGGGCGGCGCCGAGCAGCGGCAGCAGCAGCGCCGCGGCGGCGATGCCTCCGGCCGCTCTGCGCATGGGTCTGCTGCCGGGCGCGGACGTGGGGTCGGTGGCGGATCCTCGCAATGCGGCCTCCTGGGACGGTTGAGCGCGGCGGGGCGTGCGGGGCTGAGCGATGCTCAGTGGTACCGGCTTGCCGACGATCCGTCAATCATGCCCAGGGAAGCGCGATTTCCCACGTCAGACGGGGCGCGCGGGAGTTTCGTGTCGGTGGTGCGCGGGCCTGCGGGGCGTCAGTGGCATACACCAATGACCCCGCCCCGCACGGGAACAGCTGGGAATGGCCGGGAACGGTCGGGGGCGACCGGGAACAGCTGGGAATGGCCGGGAACGGTCGGGGGCGACCGGGAACAGCCGGGCACGACCGGCAGCGAGCCGGAGACGGTCGCTTCGGCGGCGGACGGTGCGACAGCACGACGATCCGCGGTGCGCCCCCACCCGCACCGCGGATCGATGCTTCGTCAGCGGGTGCCGACCGCCGCGCGCACGGCCCGGCGGGCCAGTTGGCAGTCGTCGTGCAGCCGCCTGAGAAGCAGCCGCTGTTCCTCGCCGGACGGTGCGCCCTGCTGCTGGGCCGGGCCCGCCGTCACCGGGGCCGCGTCGTGCATCGAGCGCTGCACGGCCGTCTCGTAGGTACGGATCTCCCGGGTCAGGACGAGCATCAGGTTCACCAGGAACGCGTCCCGCGCGGCGGGGCCCGTCGACTGGGCGATCTGGCTGATCTGCCGCCGGGCCATCGGGGCGTCCCCGAGGACCGACCAGAGCACGGCCAGGTCGTACCCCGGCAGATACCAGCCGGCGTGCTCCCAGTCCACCAGTACGGGACCCGCGGGCGAGAGCAGGAGGTTGGAGAGCAGGGCGTCGCCGTGACAGAACTGGCCCATGCCCTGCCGGCCCGTCGTGTGCGCGATGCCGTGCAGGAGCTTCTGCAGGTCGCCCAGGTCCCGGTCGGTGAGCAGCCCCAGCCCGTGGTACCGGCCGATACGGTCCGCGTAGTCGAGGGGCGCGTCGAACGTGCCCGCCGGGGGCCGCCAGGCGTTGAGCCGGCAGATCGCGCCGAGGGCGGCGCGGATGTCGGCCCGGGGCGGGGCCTGCACCGGATGCCGTTGCAGCGCCGCCACCCGGCCCGGCATGCGCTCGATCACCAGCGTGCAGTTGTCCGGATCCGCCGCGATCAGCCTCGGCACCCGGACCGGCGGCCGGTGCCGGACGAACGAGCGGTATGCCGCTATTTCGTGGCGGATGCGCTCCGCCCAGGCGGGCGAGTGGTCCAGTAGGCACTTGGCGACGGCCGTGCTGCGCCCCGTCGTGCCGACGAGGAGCACGGACCGGCCGTTCCGGCGCAGCACCTGCACCGGAGCGAACTCCGGGCAGATCCGGTGCACCGAGGCGATCGCCGTGCGCAGTTGCGCGCCCTGGGGGCCGGACAAGTCGAGTCTCCCGCTGAGCGGTCGGGTGGCCGGTCCCGCGGCGCGCGGTGGCCGTCCCGTGCCCGGCACGGCGGTCCCCGGATGCGCGGGGGCGAGGTAGGGACCACCGCCCGCCGGGCGGGGACGCGGTGGCCGGGGCGGGGCGGACACGGAGGACGATGCTGCGTACATGGGCGATACAGATCCCTTCGTGTACCTGCGGTGTCTGCCTGGTGCGCGCGCTGACCCGGCCCGGTAGCCGGGGAGCACCCTGGGGAATGCTCCCGTCCTTTCGAGTGGCTACCGGGTCGGGGTGGCGCATTCCTACCTGACACCGGTTGCCCAGTGGCACACCATCTGGCGCACCCTGGCGAACCCTGGCGAATAGTCGCCGGGCACCCCGCACCGGGCTACTGTCAACTCAGCCGAGAACCTGGGGGCTTGACGTGAGCGGACAATCCAACACCCGGCTCGCGGACCTGTTCGGCCTGGCCGGCTGGTCCAAGGGCGAACTCGCGAGGCTGGTCAACCGGCAGGCGGCGGCCATGGGGCACCCGCAGCTGGCGACCGACACCTCCCGGGTGCGGCGGTGGATCGACACGGGGGAGATCCCCCGCGATCCGGTGCCGCGGGTGCTGGCTGCCCTGTTCACCGAGCGTCTCGGCCGTGTCGTGACCATCGAGGACCTCGGTCTGGTGCGGCACGGGCGTACAGGGAAACGGCCCGACGGCGGGAAGGCACAACATCCCGACGGTGTGCCGTGGGCGCCCGAACGGACTGCCGCGGTCCTCACCGAATTCACGGGAATGGACCTCATGCTCAACCGACGCGGCTTGGTGGGCGCGGGTGCAGCGCTCGCCGCGGGATCCGCACTCAGCAGTGCCATGCACGACTGGCTGCACACCGACCCCACACCCACAACCGACACCCCTGCCTTCGACGACTCCCTGCATGCCGACCCCGCTGGGTTCGACCGTTACGAGGCCGCCCCCATCGGGTCGCAGGAGATCGAGGAACTGGAGCGTTCGGTCGAGGTGTTCCGGGCGTGGGACGCGGCCCGCGGTGGCGGGTTGCAACGCAAGGCGGTCGTGGGCCAGCTCAACGAGGTGGGCGGCATCCTCGCCTACCACCACCCCGGCCACCTCCAGCGGCGCCTGTGGGGCGTCGCGGCCAATCTCGCCGTCCTCGCGGGCTGGATGTCGCACGACGTCGGCCTGGAGCCCACGGCCCAGAAGTACTTCGTCATCGCCGCCCACGCGGCCCGGGAGGGCGGCGACCGGCCCCGCGCCGGGGAGGCGCTCTCCAGAGCGGCTCGCCAGATGGTGCATCTGGGCCGGCCCGACGACGCACTCGATCTGATGAAGCTCGCCCAGTCCGGCTCCGGCCCCGAGGTGCTGCCGCGCACCCGGGCCATGCTCCACACCATCGAGGCATGGGCACAGGCGTCGATGGGCAAGGGGCAGGCGATGCGCCGCACCCTCGGCCAGGCAGAGGACCTCTTCGTCTCGGACCGGGGCGATGTGCCGCCGCCGAGCTGGATGCAGACGTTCAAGGAGGAGGACCTGTACGGCATGCAGGCCCTGGCCTACCGCACCCTGGCCGAATCCGAGCCGGGCGCGGCCGTGCACGCCCAGCACTTCGCGGAGAAGGCCCTGGCCCTGCGGATCGACGGCCGGCAGCGGTCGAAGATCTTCGACTTTCTCTCCATGGCATCCGCGTGCTTCATCGCGGACGACCCCGAACAGGCGGACCGGTACGCCCGGCTGGCCCTGATGTCGATGGGATCCAACTCCTCCCATCGCACCTGGGACCGGCTGCGCCAGATGTACCGGCTCACCGCCGAGTACTCCGGCTACCCGAAGATCAACGAACTGCGGGAGGAGATCAAACTGGCACTGCCGAGGCCGAGGAACAGGGGTGGCAACAGCGCACAGGCTTAGAGCTCTTGAGCCGTGACGCCCGTGCGCGGCGTTCTCTCCGGTTCCGGCGAGTTCTGTTTCTCCTTGTTGTGCAGTGCTCCCTAGGAAGACAGTTTGGCGATGAGCACGCAGGCGTCGTCCTCGCGCTCACCCACGCCGAACTCCTCCACGACCAACCGCACACACTCCTGCGCGGTGCGCGCCGCGGCGAAGCGCGGGGCCAGGCCGAGGAGGCATTCCACGGCGTCCGTTCCGCTGTGCCCATGGATCAGTCCGTCGGTCCGCAGCAGGAGCAGATCGCCTGCTTCGAGGGTCGTTTCGGCCTGCCCGTAGGCGGCTCTCGGCGTGGCGCCGAGCAGGACTCCCTCGGGCGCCTCGTCCAGCGGGCATCCCGTCCCGTCGCGGTACAGCAGCGGGGCGGGGTGTCCCGCTCGTGCCCATTGAAGGGTGCGGTCGGCGGGCCGGTAGCGGCAGCAGACGGCGCTGCCCAGCGCGGGCTGCGCGGTGGTCTCCAGTAACTGGTTCAGCCAGGTCATCAGCGGGCCGGGCCGGGCGCCGGCCATCGCCATCCCGCGTACGGCGCCCATCAGCATCGCCTTGCCCGAGCCGACGGTGACACCGTGTCCGGCGAGGTCGCCCACGCCCAGCACGGTGTCGCCGTCCGGCAGTTCGAGCGCGTCGTACCAGTCGCCGCCGGTCGGCGCGCCCGCCGCGGCGGGCAGC
>NZ_JBSGBN010000131.1:0-28005 GCF_053601275.1 Streptomyces sp. NPDC004752
GCCCCGAGCCCCGAGCCCCGAGCCCCGAGCCCCGAGCCCCGAGCCCCGAGCCCCGAGCCCCGAGCCCCGAGCCTCCGCGCCTCCGCGACGGCGGTGCACGGCGGTGCACGGCGGTGTACGGCGGCAAGGCGAGGCACGGTGAGGGCCCGGCTCCCGGAAATCGCCGTCCGGAACCGGGCCCCGGGCACGCAACGGGTCAGTGCTCGGCGAAGTCGCCCGCCAGCGCCGAGGCGATCCGCAGATGCGACTCGGCCTCGTCGTGCCGCGCCTGCCGCTGGAGCGTGCGGCCCAGCATCAGCCGGGCGTAGTGCTCCACCGGGTCGCGCGCCACGATCACCCGCAACTCGGCCTCGGCACGGCTCAGCTGGGCCGAGTGGTAGTAGGCACGGGCCAGCAGCAGCCGGGGACCGGTCTGCTCCGGCACCTCCTCGACCAGCCCGGCCAGCACGCGCGCCGCGCCCGCGTAGTCCTCGGCGTCGAAGAACTGCCGCCCGCGCTCCCAGCGCTCGGCCGCGGTTCCGTGGTCGTAGTACGTCGTCTCCACTCGTGACCTCCTTCGCCGCGCACAACCGAACCCTGTGGTTGAAAATTCCACTACATGCCCGCCGACCTAGTGGGACTGAGCCGCTCGGACCACAGCTGGGGGCACACGGCGGGATCGGCGTAGTCAGGGGTGCCGTCCCCGTGCGCGGCCGTCAGTTCGTCGTTGTTGTGGGTGGCGACGGTGCCGTCCGGGTGGTAGGCCGTGACATGGCGGTTGTCACCGGGCTGCAGGTGAATCGCGAGCGAGCGGCGCGGCTCGCCGCTGTGGTTGGGGCCGCTGCCATGGACGGTCCTGCAGTGATGGAAGCTGACCTGCCCGCGGGTGAGCGTGGCGCTGACGATGCGCAGTTCGTGCTCAGCGGCCTGGCGTTCCAGGGTGGTCAGATCCTGATCGAAGAAGCTGAGGTCCACTGTCTCGTCCCAGCGGTGGCTGCCCGCCGCGAACATCACCGGCCCATGGGCCTCGGTGATGTCGTGAAACGGGACCCACGCGGTCAGCATGTCCTGGCTGGAACAGGTGAGCCAGTACTGCCGGTCGGTGTGCCAGCCCACGTTGCCCTGCCGGTTCGAACCGCTCGGCTTGTACAGGAGCTGGTCGTGCCACAGACGGATCTCCGGTACGCCCGCGAGCCGCGCCGCGCACGCCGCGATGACGGACTGGCGGACGAGGAGGGCCAGTTCGTCCACCCTCAGCGAGGCATAGTCGTTCTTGCGCAGCACGTCTCCGTCCTCCGGGCGCCATCCCACGTACGCGCCGTCGCCGTCGCCGTCGCCGTCGCCGTCGCCGTCGCCGCGGCCGGCGACGCGATGGTCGACGTCGCCCGCGTGGTGACGGCGCATGCCGCGCTCGGCGGTGTCCAGCACCTCATCGGGGAGGATCGGCGGGGAGATCCAGTAGCCGTTCTCCTGGTAGAAGGCCACATCGTTGTCGGTCGGCAGGAAGGTGAAGGTGTTGTTCGCCATGCCCAGGACGCTAGGAGAAGAAGCCCAGCGCGCGCGTACAGAAGTCGACGATGTGTGTACACAATCCTCGGGTGTCGATCGAACGCCCGTCGGGACTCAGCGCCGGATTCCACTTGCGGCATGCCGGTGTCCCCGGACTCCTTCATGCCGGTGACCAGCACGCGCCCACCAGCTGGGTGATCCGGACGCACACCCACGAGGCATGGGAGCTGTATCTGCAATTGGGCGGGCCGCCCACGCAGTGGACGGTGGCGGGCCGCACCTGCCAGGTGCCGGCCCGGGGCATGCTGGCGGTCCCACCCGGGGTGCCGCACGCGATGGCGGCCTCCAGCACGGCGCCGTATCACTTCTGCTTCGCCGCGCTCGTGCCCGCGCAGATCGTGCCGTCGGATGCCCTGCACCCGGTCTGGCTGCGGCACGAGCCGCTGGTCGTGGCGGATGCCGGAACGATGGTCACCCCCTTCGAGCTGTTTCTGCGCGAAGTGGCCACCTATCAGCCGCTGCGCACGGCCGGGTTGGCGTACGCGGCCGGCCTGCTCGTGATCGAGGCGTCGCGGCTGGCCGACGGCGCGCGCCCAGGCCGTCACCTCGCTGTGCACCCGGCCGTCGCGACGGCCAAGCGACTCATCGAGAACCGTCTGTCCGAGGGCGTCACCGTCGACGCGCTCGCCGCCGAGGCGCACCTGTCGTCCGCGTATCTCGCCGAACTGTTCCGCGCCGAGACCGGTGAGACACCTGGTCGGTACCGGACTCGGCTGCGGATGGAGCGCGCCCGGCTGCTGTTGGCCGAGACCGACCTGCCGGTCACCACGATCGCCGCCGACCTCGGCTACTCCTCTTCCCAGCACTTCGCCACCGCCTTCCGTCGCGACACCGGCACGACGCCGACGCGGTACCGGAGCGCAGCGACCGGGTGAGGCGTGCGGCGGACCGACGGCGGCGGGTAGACGGTCGGCTGGTGCGGAACGGTGGGAGCGCCTGTACTGCTTCTGGATTTTTTTGTCCGAAACGTTGACGGTGGACCGGTCCAACGATAAGTTTCCCAACCGTGTTGGACTGGTCCAACAGCCTCCTGACGGTGTCTCGTTGGACCAGTCCAACAGATAGGGGCAAGAGATGGCGAAGCTGACGATCCGTGATATTGCAAGGCTTTCAGGTCTGTCGAAGTCGACGGTTTCCCTGGTGCTCAACGAAAGCCACAAGGTCGACCCCGAGACGCGGCGTCGAGTCCTTTCTGTGATGGAGGAGCACAATTACGTCCCGAGTTTTGCGGCCACCGCGTTCGCCAGGGGGGACACCGGTCTTATCGGTATGATCGTCCCGGGACTGACGTGGCGCTTCATGGCGGACATCAACTTTGGTGTGGCCGATGTGCTGGAGGCGTCCAAGTACGAGATCGTTCTCTTCACCAGTACCAATGGACGTGACCATGGGCACGCCATCGACCGGGCCGCGGGTTCAGGTCTGTGCGTCGGGCTGATCGTGGTGGCCACCGATCAGCAACTCCTGGACCGCCTGGTCGACCTGCGTCCCGCCGGGATGCCCATGGTCCTCGTCGACACCCTGGGCGCCGAGAGCGGGCTGCCCGCCGTGGGGGCCGACAACTACAGCGGTGGCTTGATGGTCGGCCGTCATCTGCTGGAACTCGGCCACCGGCGGGTGGCCAACATCCTGGGCCCGCTCGACGCTCCGTACGTTCAAGAACGGCGCCGCGGCTTGCGAGACGCGCTGAGTGCGGGAGGCGTGCAGCACGATCCCGCACTGGACGCCGAGACGGGCTTTGCGGAGGCGCTCGTCCGCAGTCACACCCGGGCCCTGCTGAAGCTCCCGCCGGGGCAGCGCCCGACGGCTCTTTTCGTGCACCACGACTCGGCGGCCTTCGTCGTTCTGGACGAGCTCGCACATGCCGGTGTCCGGGTGCCGGAAGATGTGTCGGTCGTGGGGTTCAACGATATCGATGCCGCAGCGCATGTGCGCCCGGCGCTGACTACAGTTCGTCAACCCTTCGCTGAAATGGGCAGGCGTGCCGCGGATATCCTTCTGACCTCCCTCGGTGGCGCCGAATCCACGGGCGATTCGCAGCGAATCGTCCTTCCTGTGGAACTGATCGCCAGGGACAGCACCGGACCCGCTTCCGGAAACAAATAGTTTTCACCCCTCTTTCTGCTCCTGTCCGGCCGACCTGTAAAAGGATCGGCCGCTCCGGCGGCCTGTAAAAGCACCGGCCGCCTGTGTCGCCTCGTACTTCCGGTGGAGCCGCAGAATGGCGCATCAGGGCGCCATTCCCACCCATGCTCGGAAGGTAAACTTATGGGGCATTCAATAAGAATCAGAAGTGTTTTCCATGTGGGTAGATCAGGGCGGCCTTTGTGTTTTCTTGCCGCGCTGTTCCTCACCTTGTTCTGTCTACAGACGGTCCCCGGCGCGGTACGTGCCGCCGCCGACCCGGTCGAGATCATGGGTGCGGACCCGCTGGCTGGATTCACCGAGGTCAAGGGCGATCCGGCGCCGCAGTACCAGACCGTCGACGTGACCGGCGGTGCGGGCTTCACTCAGGCGCTGCAGATCACCACGACAGGCGGCCCCAAGAGTGCGGGCCTCGACGGTGAGTACGAGATCACTCTCGGCGCCAGGACCGCGGCCGCGGTCAAGGTGAACGACGCGGCGGTGGCGACCTTCTGGGGCCGCGCCATCACCCCGCCGGCCGGTCAGGACGCCGGCTCCGCGACCTTTGTGTTCGAGCGGGACGGCGGATCGTACAAGAAGTCCGCGAACGCACCGCTCAAACTCACCAGCAGCTGGCAGAAGTTCGAGTTCCCGTTCCGGATCGCCGAGGACTACGCGGCGGGCGAGGCGCACCTCAACTTCTGGCTCGGCTACGGCGCGCAGACCTTCCAGATCGCGGGCGTCTCGGTGCGGGACTGGGGGCAGGGCGACCCCGCAGGGTTCCCGAAGGTGACCTACCAGGGCCGCGCCTCGGATGCCTCGTGGCGTGCGGCCGCGGACAAGCGGATCAACAAGTACCGCAAGGGCGATCTGACAGTGAAGGTCGTCGACGGAAACGGTGATCCCGTGCCCGGCGCCGTGGTGAAGGCCGACATGCAGAAGCATGCCTTCGGTTTCGGCACGGCCGTGGATGCCGGTCAGATGATGCAGTCCACGGCCGATGGCCAGAAGTACCGTGAGGCCGTCACCAACGGGATGTTCAACCAGGTCACCTTCGGCAACAACCTGAAGTGGAACCACTGGGAGAACGCGCCCGAGCGGGAGAACCTCACCAAGCCCACGCTGAAGTGGCTGCGTGGGCAGGGCCTGGCCCACCGAGGCCACAATCTGGTCTGGCCGTCGTGGGGATATCTGCCCGCCGATCTGCAGGCTCTCAAGGACGATCCCGCAGCCTTGCGCAAGCGGGTCGACGACCACATCACCGACGAGACCGGCGCGCTGACTGGTTCGATCGACAACTGGGACGTCGTCAACGAGCCGTACTCCGAGCACAACCTCCAGGACCTCCTCGGCCCCGACGAGATCAACCGCTGGTTCACGCTCGCCAAGCAGGCCGACCCCAAGGCCCGACTGGTCCTCAACGACTACGACCTGGTCGAGGACAACGGCTGGAACCAGCGCCACCAGGACTACTTCTACAACCTGGCCAAGAACATCAAGAAGAGCGGCGCCCCCATCGAAGGCATCGGCCTGGAGAGCCACTTCACGGGACTCCAGCCCACCGCGCCCGAGGACCTGTACGCCCTGCTCAACCACTATGCCTCGCTCGGACTGCCCCTGGAGGGAACCGAGTTCGACATCGCCACCGCCGACCAGCAGCTCCAGGCCGACTACACCCGCGACTATCTGACCACGCTCTTCAGCCACCCGGACGTCACCGCGATCTCCACCTTCGGCATCTGGGAGAAGAACATCTGGAATCCACTTGTGGCGCTCTACAACGCGGACTGGTCCCTCAAGCCCAACGGTCAGGTCTGGAAGGACCTGGTGACCAAGAAGTGGTGGACGAACGCATCAGGCACCACGAACAGTTCCGGCACGTTCGGCACCTGCGGCTTCCTCGGTGACTACGTGGTGACGGTGACCGCGAACGGGGCCACGGAGAAGGTCCACGTCCACATGCCCGCCAACACCGGTAAGACGGTCACTGTGGTCGCCGACGGCAAGCCCTCCGACGACACGGAGCTGCTGGGGAACGCCGACGGTGAGCTGGGAGGCGTCGGCTGGTACGGCTTCAGCCCGAGCACGGTCAAGCCTGACACCAAGACTTTCCACTCCGGCTCTGTAGCGATCCGCTCCGTCGGCCGCACCGCCGCGTGGCAGGGGCCCGCCGAGGGCGTACAGGTCGCCTCCGGCCAGAGCTACACCTCCCGCGCCTGGGCACGCCTCGGATCGGGCGAGGACACCACCGCCCACGTCAAGCTCAAGCTCGCCTACACCGACGGCACCTCCGAGTCCGTGCCGCTCGCTTCCGGCACCGTCACGGCGAACGGCTGGACCGAACTCAAGTCCCCCTCCGCCGTGCCCCTGGACTTCCACGGCAAGTCCCTGGCCAAGGCCGAATGGTGGGTCAGTACCACCGCCGGCACCTCCGACCTCGTCATCGACGACACGTCGCTCAAGAACGGAGCGTAGAGCCGCATGTCCCCTCTCAGCAGACGAGGTTTCCTCGTCGCCTCCGCCGCTGTCGGCGGCAGCGCACTCAGCACCGCGCTCGCCGGCTGCTCCTCCTCGTCCGACTCCCTGGCGCCGGGCACCAAGGTGATCAACCACTGGGACTGGTACGTCAGTCAGGAACCGTGGCTGAAGCGGGAGATCGAGCTCTTCCAGAAGAAGCATCCGAAGATCAAGATCAAGCGCACCGTCCAGGTCAGCGACAAGTACCCGGACCTGATCAACCTCGCCTTCCGCGGCGGCAGCGCCCCCGACCTGCTGATGATCCCGAAGAACCCGGCGTTCGACGAGCAGGTCGGCAAGGGCTGGCTGGGCGCACTGGACAGCCACGCGACGACGCAGTGGCGCGGACAGTTCCCCGAGGGAAACTTCTTCAACGGTGTGAACATGGTCGAGGGCAAGGTCTACAGCGCCCCGTTCAGCGGCACCGCGCCCTGGCTCCAGCTGTACATCCACAACGGTCTGTTCAAGCAGGCGGGGATCACCAACCCGGACGGCTCGGTCAAGGTCCCCAAGACCTGGGACGATGTCACCGCCGCCGCCGCGGCGATCACCAAGAAGAGCGACGGCAAGGCATACGGCCTCGGCTTCGGCAACGCGCAGAACGCCTCCCTGCCCTGGCTCCTCGAACTGTTCGTGCGGGGCGCGGGATCGCCGGCCGGTTACGGCGTGGACGGCCTCGACTACCGGGTCGGGAAGTGGACCTTCGGGTCCGACCGGAACTACACCGACTTCCTCGAACTGCTCCTGGAATGGAAGAAGAAGGGCTACATCTACCCGTCCTCGATGTCCATCGGCGACGAACAGGCCCGCGCCTTCTTCGAACGCGGCAGGTTCGGGATGATCGTCGGAGGCGTCTGGAATCAGGCGACGTGGAGCGAGCACCACTTCAGCGACTACAGCCTGACCACGCTGCCGTCTCCGACCGAGACCCCCAAGGCGTTCTTCTACTACCAGCCGGGCGGCCGGGTGTGGGGCATCTCCAAGGACTCCAAGGTGTCCGACGAGGCCTGGGAGTGGTTCGACTGGCTGCACAGCCCGGCGGCGGGACGGCGCTGGGTGGAGGCGGAGCAGGGACTGTCGATCTTCCCGGACGCCAACAAGGAGGCCAAGATCACCTCCAAGCCCTTCCAGAGCTTCCTGGACCTGCGCAAGTACGCGTTGCCGTGGCCGGTTCCCGCGATCCGCAACCCCGATGCGTCCAAGGTGGTCATCCCGGCCGTCACTCCGGATCTGCCCGATGTCCTCGCCGGCCTGTACACGGGGCAGCTGGGGGACGTGGGCGCCGCTCTGACCGCGCTGGAGGACCGCCGCAACAAGGCCCTCGCGGACGGGGTGAAGCAGGCCCGTGCCAAGGGGGCCAAGGTCAGCCTGGACGACTGGGTCTTCAAGGACTGGGACCCCGCCAAGCCCTATGAGAACAAGCCGGCGTAACCCCGGAGGCATGTGTGCAACTCCTCGACACCGCCGCCCCGAGCCCGCCTGCCGGCGGGCCGGGGGCGGCCCCCGAAGCAGCCTCACCGAACAACAGCCGGTGGCACCGGATACGGCAGGCAAAGCGCAGCTACCTCTACATCGCGCCGCTACTGGCGCTGCTGCTGACCTTCGTCATCTACCCGATCTTCGCCTCGCTCGGCTACACCTTCTACCACTGGAACGGCATCGGCTCACCCGGCGACTTCGTCGGCCTCGACAACTTCCGTCAGATCGCGGGCGACTCGATCTTCTGGCGCGCCGTCGGCCACACCTTCGTGTACGCGATCGTCGTGGTGCCGATCCAGTTGGTGATCGCGCTCGCGTTGGCGCTCGTACTCAACAACAAGAGGCTGCGCTTCTCGTCGTTCTACCGAACCCTGTTCTTCCTCCCGGTGGTCACCTCGCCCGCAGTGGTCGGCATCGTCGTCCAGCTGATGATCTCCAACTTCGGTGACGTCGTGAACGGCTGGCTGCTGGACGCGAAACTGGTCGACCAGCCGGTCGACTGGCTGGGCAACCCGAAGATCGCGCTGGGCGTCATCATCCTCGTCGCCATCTGGCAGACCCTCGGCTACAACCTCGTCTACTTCCTCGCCGGCCTGCAGACGATCCCCGAAGAGGTCTACGAGGCGGCGCGGATCGACGGCGCGGGCCGCGTGCGCACCTTCGTCCACATCACCGTGCCACTGCTGCGCCCCGTCGGCCTGATGATCGTCATCCTGGCCTTCATCGGCTCGTTCCAGGTCTTCGACCTCGTCCAGGTGCTGACCGGCGGCGGCCCGTTCTTCGGCACCGAGGTGGTCAACACCTACATCTACCATCTGGCCTTCGGCGGCAACCAGGCCCAGGCCACCGAACCGAATGTGGGCCTCGCCTCCGCCGCGTCCTTCTTCTACGGACTGATGCTGATCGTCTTCTCCGTCCTGCAAGTGCTCATCTTCCGTTCCATCGCCAAGCGCCGCGCCACCGGGCGCGCATGAAAGGGGCGTTGACATGGCCGTCTCCGTCGCCGCCGCCCGCCGCCGTCGGACACCCGCTCATCGCCGCGCCGCCGTCCGCCGGACGATGGGACGGTCCCTGACCCATCTGCTGCTCCTCGGCGGTGGACTCATCTGGCTGTTCCCGTTCCTGTGGACACTGGGCAGCTCCTTCAAGAGCGCCGACGGCTTCTTCTCCCAGGGGCTCAACCCGCTGCCGGACGGAGTGCACGCAGCCAACTACAGCGGCGCCTGGAAGGGGGCCTCCTTCGGGACCTACTTCCTCAACACCGTGGTCGTCGCGGCCGGTTCGGTCGTCCTGACCCTGCTCGCCACCTCCATGGCGGGCTACGTCCTCGCACGCACCGACTTCCCCGGCCGCAAAGCGTGCATCGGGCTGATCTCCGTGACCCTGTTCCTGCCCCACGGCTACACCATCATCCCGATCTTCGACATCGTCCGCGGACTGCATCTGCTCAACACCCCCTGGTCCGTGATCATCGTGCAGTCCGCCAGCGGTCTGGTCTTCGCCACCTTCCTGTTCATGGGCTACTTCTCCACCATGGACCGGGAGATCGAGGACGCCGCCAAGGTCGACGGCGCCAGCTTCCACCAGACGTTCTGGCGCGTCATGCTTCCGCTGTCCGGCCCGATGCTCGCCACCGTCGGGCTGTTCACCTGCATCAGCGCCTGGAACAGCTTCTTCATCCCGCTCGTCTTCACCCTCTCCAAGCCCGAGCTGCGCACCCTGCCCGTCGGGATGTACTCGTTCCTCGGGGAGAACTCCACGGACTGGACGCTGCTGTGTGCGGGATCCGTGATCTCCCTGGTACCGATCGTCGTGATCTTCCTGCTGCTGCAGCGTTACTTCGTCAACGGCCTGGCCGGCGCCGTCAAAGGATAGAAGGAAACTCCCGTGCCCCTGCGCCTCGCCATTCTCAGCTTCTGGCACGTGCACGCCCCCGACTACGTCCGTCAGGCGACGGAACACCCCGACACGGAGATCACCGCGATCTGGGACGAAGACATCGCCCGCGGACGCGCCCATGCAGCCGGCCTCGGCGTGGACTTCCATCCCGACCTCGGGTCAGTGCTCGCCCGCGACGATGTCGACGCGGTCGTCGTCACCTGCCCCACCAACGAACACCGCGCGGTCATCACGGCCGCCGCGGCGGCCGGCAAGCACATCTTCACCGAGAAGGTCCTCGCGCCGACCCCGCTCGACTGCGCGGAGATCAGCGCCGCGGTGGAGAAGGCGGGCGTCACGCTGATGCTCGCGCTGCCGCGACTGTACGAGGGGTACACGCTGGCCATCCGGGAGCTGCTCGCAGAACATGTCCTCGGCCGCCTCACTCTCGTCCGGGTGCGGCTCGCCCACGGCGGCTCCGTCGAAGGCTGGCTGCCGGAACGCTTCTACGACCCGGCCGCCACCGGGGGAGGCGCCCTCATCGACCTCGGCTGCCACCCCATGTATCTGGCGCGGCTGTTCCTCGGCCGCATGCCGGACACCGTCACCGCGTCCTTCGGCCATGTGACGGAGCGCGCTGTCGATGACAACGCTGTCGCGGTGCTGCGCTGTGCGGATGGCACTCTGGGTGTGCTGGAGGCGTCCTTCACCGCTCCGGCCTCCGCGTTCTCCATCGAACTGCACGGCACCGAAGGCTCGTTGGTGTACGGGACGCCCGAGGAGCGTTTGTTGCTGCGGCGCGCCGGAGGTGACTGGCGGGAACTCCCCGTGCCGCCGTCCGCCGGCACGCCCTTCGACCTGTTCGTACGCCATGTCGCCGACGGCACGCGCGACGAGGAGAACCTCGCCCTGGGCCTCGACCTGACCCGCCTCATGGCTGCCGCCACACACAGCGGCCATGAGGAGGGCACCCCCCTCTGAAGATCGTCACGGGACAGACCGGCCGCGGGACATGGACCGCGGCCGACCGGCCGAACGCGTCATCGTCGCCGCCGAGGCCGGCCGATGGGCCGATCGCATCCACCACCGGACCCGGCACCGTGAACCACCGGCCCACAGCCACCGAACGGGCACAGACATGCTCAAGGTCGTTCTCGCGGCCCACCGGCCCGTGAGACAGAAACAGGAGACAGCCTGTGACAGGCTATGAGACCAGCGACTTCGACTTCGACCTGCGGCGCGGCACCGCCGAGACGCTGTGGACCACCAGCGGATGGTCCACGGTGGCGCTCGCCCCCGGCACCGTGTGCGGGGTGGGCGCCTGCTACGCCCCGCCGCACGCCGCCCCGCAGGCGAAGCTGGCCGTGACGCTGGAAGCGGACGGCATCGGCATCAGCGACACCGGTGCCCCGGGCATGCACGGTACCGGGCTGCTCCCCGCGGGCGGCACCTGGCGTCTGGACGGCATCGAACGGCACGGCACCTACCACCGTCGGCACGACGGCCGACTCGTGTCGCTGCGGGTGCGATCGGAACTGACGCCGTTGCACGGCCTTCCCGGCTACGCGCTGAGCATCGTCGTCCGTAACCGCTCCGGCAGGACACTGCCCCTGAGCCTGCTGCCCGAACTGGCGCAAGGCCCGGTCGGCGAGGTTCCGTTGGCGCAGTGGGGCTGGATGCCGGCCGAGCCCGAATCGCTGCGCACGGAGCAACTCACGCTCATACACGGGCCGTTGACCACCGAGATCGGACCCGCCGACGAGGCCAGGTTCGAACTCGCCCTGCTGCTCGACGGCAGTAGCCCGCACGGCAGCCCCGGCGAGTGGGCCGACCGCAGCCGCGCCCAGATCCGACAGCGCACGGCCGACGCGCTTCAGCGGTTGCCACGACTGGTGACGGACGTACCCGAACTGGACACGTACTATCGCAGATCCCTCGCCAGCGGCCTGGTCTGCCTCTGGGACAACCCGGCCTTCGCCACCGTCCCGTTCCCCGCCACCTCCGGCATCGACGGCGGGGCGCTGTGCGCGTACGCCTGGGACACCGGCGGATACGCCCCGCACACGCTCTCCCTGATGCTCGGCCGGAACGTCCTGGACATCGTGGAAGCAATGCTGAAAGCCGACCTGACGGACCATTACGCCATCACCCCCGACGGCACCGGCACAGGTGTCGCCTACGCCTACAGCACCTGGTCGCTGGTGATGCTCGCCCATGCCGCGGCCTGCCACGGCGCGATCGCCCCCGATCTGGTGGCACGCCTGCACGAAGTGGAGGAGCAACTCGCCCAGCGCTTCCCGGCGGTCGGCGAGCTGCGTGACTACGGGGCCCAGGAGAATCTCCTGGAGATGCGTTCCACCGGGTGGGAGCACGTCGTCGCCAGCCCCAACGCCGAACGGGCCTGGAGCCTGGACATGCTGGCGGACCTGGTGGAGGTGAGCGAGGCACCGTTGGCGGCGTCATCGCTGCGGGCACAGGCCCTGCGCATCCTCAAGTCCGTCGTGGAGGAACTGTGGGACGAGGAGGCCGGCTGGTTCCGCAGCCGTTACCCCGACGGACACACGGAACTCGCCTACTCCGTCCAGGCGTTCGACGCACTGCGCGCGGGCGCCTGTACGCCGTCGATGGCCACGGCGCTGCTGTCCCATCTGCGCGACGGCGCCTTCCTCGGCCCCTACGGCGTGAGCAGCGTCTCCGCCGAGGACGAGCCGCACTACGAACTCGGTGACGTGGACTGGTCCGGGGGAGGCGCCTACACCGGCGAGGCCCCGCAACTCGCCCTCACCCTGTGGGAGCGGGGCGAGCCCCGACTGGCCTGGGACGTGCTCCGTCGAGTGCTGTGGATGGGACAGCACTTCCCGTACTACCCCCAGGACCACTACTGCGACCGGCCTGCCGCCCCGCCCCGCGGCCGTCGAGCCAATGTCATCGCCGGGCTGACCGGGGCCGAAGCGGTGCTGCTCGGCCTGGCGGGACTCAGGCCCAAGGCCGACGGAACGCTCGACCTCAAGCCTCCCGCCTGGCTCCCCGGAGCCATCGAACTGAACGGGCTGCATTACCGCGGCCACGAGATCGACCTGAAGCTGTCCGCCGGTCACTGCGAGGTGACGCTGGACGGCCAGGTCGTTCACACCGGAACGCCCCGCCCCCTGCGCATATGTGGAGAGGTCCGATGAACGACGTCCCAGAGCGTTTTGACCGTGACGGATACGCCGTCTTCCGTAAAGCCATCGATCCCGAACTGATCCAGGAGGCGGCCGGCCACGTCGACTGGCTGCAACGCCGCCACCCGGACCTGCGACCCGAACAACTCGGCCACACCCTCCTGCGGGACGACCCGTTCTGGCTTCGTCTGGTCTCCGACGACAGGCTGCTGGACATCGCCGAGACCTTCATCGGACCGGACATCGCGCTGTTCGCCTCCCACTACATCAGCAAGCCGCCCTACTCGGGGCAGGCAGTGCTCTGGCACCAGGACGGGGCTTTCTGGCCCCTGGAACCGATGCGTGTGGTCACCCTGTGGCTGGCCATCGACCACTCCACACCGGAGAACGGCTGCGTGCGGCTGATCCCCGGGAGCCATCGCGGCGACATCGCGGCGATGCGCGCCAACACCGAGGTGGACAACGTCCTCGGTGAGGAAATCGCGGTCGAGGTCGACGAGTCCGAAGCCGTCGACATGGTGCTGGCCCCCGGAGACGTCGAGGTCCATCACCCGAACATCGTCCACGGCAGCAATGCCAACACCTCGCCGCACCGGCGCTGCGGCCTGACCATTCGCTATATCCCCACCTCCACGCGCATCACCGCGGACGAACAGCCCTACCCCAGCGCCTTCCACCTGCGCGGCGCGGCAGGTGTGAACGACTACCAGCCGTGGCCCGAGTTCGACGTGTTGCGCCACTATGCCTTCGCGGGAGCGGAGACCGGGCCACGCGCCTGACCGGTCCTGCTCCGGACAGTGCCTGACCGGGCCTGCTCGGGACCGGCGTGCGGCCGCCGCACACCACGGCATCGCACGCCGGTCCCGAAGTCCGGGCCCGTGATCCACCCGAACCGCACCGATCACATCTGCACCTGGCCGCCGCCTACCCACCACGTCTGACCGCCGGTCGACCTTGTCGCGAGGCCCAGAGCGGAGGTCCCCTCAACACCCTCGTAGCGCTCGCAGAACGGAGTGTGAGATTCGTGTCCCCTCTCAGCAGGCGAGGATTCCTCGCCGCATCCGCCACCGTCGGCGGCGCCGCCCTCACGGGCGGTCTGACCGGCTGCTCCTCCTCGTCCGACGCGGGGCCCCCTGGCACGAAGACGATCAACCACTGGGACTGGTACGTCAGTCAGGCGCCGTGGGTGAAGCGCGAGATCGAACTCTTCCAGAAGAAGCACCCGAAGATCAGGATCAAGCGCACGGTACAGGTCACCGACAGGTACCCGGATCTCCTCAACCTCGCGTTCCGCGGAGACGAAGCGCCGGACATGATGATGATCCCGGCCAGCCCGACCTTCGCCCAGCAGGTCGCCATGGGGTGGCTGCACGACCTGGACAGCCGGGCCACCTCGTCATGGCGCGGCCGCTTCCCCGAAGGCGGCTTCTTCAACGGTGTGAACATGGCCGAGGGCAAGGTCTACAGTGCCCCGTTCGCCGGCACCGCGCCCTGGCTCCAGCTGTACATCCACAACGGCCTGTTCAAGCAGGCGGGGATCACCAACCCGGACGGCTCCGTCAAGGTCCCCAGGACCTGGGACGACGTCACCGCCGCCGCGGCGGCGATCACCAAGAAGAGCGACGGCAAGGCTCACGGCCTCGGATTCGGGAACACCAAGGGCTTTGCGCTGCCGTACTTCCTGGAGCTGTTCGTGCGCGGCGCCGGCTCACCGGCCGGTTACGGCACGGACGGCCCCGACTACCGGGTCGGGAAGTGGACCTTCGGGTCCGACCGCAACTACACCGACTTCCTCGAACTGCTCCTGGAGTGGAAGCAGAAGGGCTATGTGTACCCGGCCGCCATGTCCATCGGCGACGAACAGGCGCGCGCGTTCTTCGAGCGTGGCAAGTTCGGCATGATGGTCGGCGGTGTGTGGATGCAGTCGGTCTGGGCTCAACACGGTTTCACCGACTACACATTGACAACGTTGCCGTCGCCGACCGACAAACCGAAGGCGTTCTTCTACTATCCGCCCGGCGGGCGCATCTGGGCGATCTCCCAGGACGCGAAGGCATTCGACGAGGCGTGGGAGTGGTTCGACTGGCTGCACAGCCCGCAGGCAGGACAGCGATGGGTGGAGTCAGGACAGGGACTGTCGATCTTTCCGCAGGCCAACGAGAACGCCAGGATCACGTCGAAGCCCTTCGAAACCTACATCGGCCTGCGCAAGTACGCGCTGCCGTGGCCCGTTCCGGCGATCCGCAACCCCGAGGCGTCCAAGGTCGTCATCCCGGCCGTCAAACCGGACCTGCCGGACGTTCTCAGCGGGCTGTACACCGGGGAGCTGAAGGATATGAGCGCGGCCCTGACGGCTCTGGAGGACCGTCGAAACGGAGCCCTCGCCGACGGGGTGAAGGCGGCCCGGGCCAAGGGTGCCAAGGTCAGCCTGGACGACTGGGTGTTCAAGGACTGGGACCCCACCGAGCCGTACCGGAGCAAGCCGGCCTGAGTCCGCCGTGCAGGTGATCAACGGCTGGTATGTCGACAAGGGGCGGATCGTCTGGGGCCTGGCCCAGCACAACGGCATATGGGGCGGGTTCCGTGGCAGGGCGGGATGGTTCACGGACACTCCGATCCGTCCGAACCTCGCGGCCCGCGATCCCGGCCGGACCGGACCAGGACACACTGAGGACCTCGACCGGCTGACCGATTCGATGCTGGAGCACGGTGTCCACGGGTTCGAGCACTGCTTCGGCCTGTGGTTCGACCGCAGGCGCGACGCCCACGACACCGAGCGACGGACGGACGCGGAGGCCGTCCCACCGTTCCTGGAACAGCCGTGGCTACGGAGCGGCGCACAGGCGGCGTGGGACGGGCTGCCCCAGTACGATCTGGACCGCTTCAACCCCTTCTACTTCCGCAGGCTCAAGGAACTTGCCGACCTGTGCGACAGAAAGGGGATCGTCTTCTTCCACAACTTCTATCTGCAACATGCGCTGGTCGAGGTCGAGGCCCACTACGTGGACTTTCCCTGGCGGCCCGTCAACTGCGTTCAGCCGACCGGGATGCCGGACCGGATCCCGGCCGCCGACGCCTTCTACGACGTGCGCGACCCCGTGCGCAGAGAGCTGCACCGCAAGTACATCAGACAGTGTCTGGACGTCCTCGGTGGCCACCGGAACGTGGTCTTCCTGATCTCCGAGGAGTACACGGGCCCCGTCTCGTTCATGGAGTTCTGGCTGGACGAGATCCGCGGATGGGAGACGGAGACCGGAGAGTCCGTGCACATCGCCGTCGGCGCGACCAAGGATGTGACGGACGCTGTTCTCGCCGATGCCAGTCGTGCGGGGAGGGCGTCGACCCTCGATCTCAGATACTGGTCCTACGACGCGTCCGGCGTCCTGAACGCGCCGCCCGGAGGCCGGCAGGTCCCCGCCCGTTTCATGGACGCCATGGAGCCCACGCCCGGTCAGTTGTACCGGCAGATCGTCGAGTGCCGATCCAGGCACCCGGACCGGGCGATCGTCATCGAGAGACATCTGACGACACGGCAGCACGTGTGGGCCTTTCTCATGGGCGGCGGCTCCATGCTCATCGACAAGATCCACTTTCCGGCCTCCGGTACGGCGCCGACGGCCGCCGAGCCCTCGGCGGACTACCAGCCCTCGGTGGACTACCAGCCCCCGGTGGGAAGCGACATCATCCGGATTCCGTTCCGATTCATCAGGGACCACTTGGCTGAACGCTTGCCGCAGGCCCGCCCGTTGACGCTCGACGGGCAGCACACCAACTGGTGTCTGGCCGATCCGGGGAAGTTCTACTTGGTCTACCTGCTCCGCGGCGGTCGGCTCGCGCTGCGGATCCCGTACGGGATCCGCGCCGTGCGCGGCAGCTGGCTCGACCCGAGAACCGGTGAGCTTTCGGAAGGCCGAACGACGGCGACCGATCCGGCCGGGCTGGTCGAAGTGGCGGCTCCGGACGGTCGGGACTGGGTGCTGTGGCTCACCGCGGAAGGCCGGTAGGCACCGGAAGGTCCGGTCCGATCGACACGATCGGACGGGACCCCTCGGCAGACCTGCAACGCCCAGTCGGGGCGGCGTGCTGTGCGGATCACCGTGTCCAGTCCGTGGGCCGAAGGCCCGTGAGCTGTCGCACCACCCGGTAGAACTGCGGGTAGCTGCCGAAGCCGGCGGCAAGTGCCGTGTCGAGGAGCGTGGGGTGGACCCCTGCCTCGTACAACTCCCGGAATCGGCACAGCCGTTGCTCGTTTCGGAAGCGCGAGACGCTGACCCCCGTCTGCTGCCGGAAGAGGCGGCCCAGATGGTGCCGGCCGAGGCCCACGGCACGGGCGAGGGCATCGACGGACTCATCGGCACGGCCGTCCTTGAGCAGCCGAGCGGCCTCGGCGACCGCCGGGTGGAGCACCGGGGGTGCGGGAACGTCCGGCGCGCACTGAAAGGCGTCCCAGGCGGCGAATATCGCGTGACGCAGCCCGGCGACCACCGTGTCGCGGTCGTCACTTCGGGCGACCTGCCCGAAGAGCGCCTCCAGCCGTGCGGCCGCCGTGCTGTCGAGGCGACGGGCGAAGTGCCCGGGAGGGTCGGTCAAGAGCAGGACGCGGTTGCGGTCGGAGGCGCAGACGGCGCGCAGCGCGGCAGCGTCGAACAGGCCGAGCCAGTCGCGATAGCGCGGTGACCGGTCGACCAGGATGTGCTCCTGGCCCGGAAAGAGCCAGACCAGCGAGCCGGGGGAGAGGTCATAGCGGCGACCGGACAGCAGGTAGGCCGCGGTGCCCTCGACCACGAGGCTGAACTCCACGGTGCGGTGCCGGTGCGGGGCCGCCATGCGACGGCCACCCCTGCGACGCGTCAGCCGCATCCCGCAGCCCGGCACGGCGATGTCCCACAGTGCCGATGGAGCGTCGGCCGACGCGGGAAGCGACATCGCACGCAATGCACATGAGCGTGCCGCTTTCCGAGAAGAGGCGGGCGGAGGCTCACACCTACGGTGAATTCCGTCCAGTTGTATGTCGTCCACTCCGAAAGGACGTCCCTTCCATGTCCGTTGACGCGACCGTCGCCGAGGCCGGCCCAGTCCGTACACCCACCGACCTCGACGACTACCTCTTCGACCTGCGTGGCTATCTGATTCTTGAGCAGGCACTGGAGCCCGACCTGGTGGACGCACTGCACGCCAGGCTCGACGCCGCCCCGATGCTGGAGCCGCACGAGTGGTGGGGCAATGTGCACCGGGCGGACGCCTTCCCGGACCGGCAAGGAGTGGAACTGCAGAACATCGTGGAGGCGGGGGAGCCCTTCGAGCGGCTCATCGACCACCCGTCGTGGCGGGAGTACGTGCACCGCTACTGCGGTGAGCAGGGCTCGTACGTCGACGGGCTGTTCATCGACGAGTGCTTCGCGTCCATCCGGCGCTCCGGCGGCTTCTTCCCCGTCCACTCCGGGGCGTACCGCAAGGCGATACGAGGGCAGTATCAGCACCGGGACGGCGTCTTCCGCTGCGGACAGGTCAACATCCTGATGGCCCTGACCGACATCGGACCCGGAGACGGCGGAACGCTCGTCATCCCCGGCAGCCACAAGTCGAATCTGCAGCACCCGCAGTACGAGAGGTACAAGAACTGGGACACCGGCATGGACGCCATGACGGGGGTCGAGGAGGTGCACTTGAAGAAGGGCGATGCCCTGCTGTTCTGCGACGGACTGGCCCATGGCGCCTCCTCTCGTACCAACCCCGGCGAACGCCGTGTCGTCATCTACCGCTACGGACCGTCCTGGGGCGCCACCCGACACGGCTACCAGTACTCCGACGAGCTGCTGCGCCGCCTGACCGCACAGCGACGGTCGATCCTCCAGCCGGTCCCGCCGCGGCGGTCGGTCTCCTGACCGCGGGACGGTGCGCTGCGGATGCGGTTCAGGAGGTGTGCCTGGAGAGCCTGAGTGTCATCAACTGGAACGGGCGCAGCGTCAGTTCGATGAGATCGCCGGACGGATCAAGGGACGTCAGGGGCCGTTCCAGCAGATCACAGGTCCGCGCCCGCGCCACGGAAAAGCCCGCGCTCAGCCGGGTCCGTACCCGGGCGCCCTCGGACTCGTACAGGCGGACCACCACGTCGCCGCTGCCGTCGTCGGCCAGTTTGACCGCGCTGATCACCGCCGCCTCGTCGGCCACGGTGACCAGCGGCCGGACCTCGGCGGAGCCGGGGACCCGCCGCTCGGGCAGGTTGATCCGGTACCCCTCGCGCACGGCGTCGCCGATCCGGGCGCCGAGCACCAGGGCGTGCCGGAAGCGGTGCACTCCCTGGTCGGTGTGCGGGTCGGGGAACCGGGGCGCGCGCAGCAGGGACACTCGGACCGTCGTCGTGGTGCCCGGCGTGTCCGCGTCCTCGCGCACGGTCCTGGTGACGTCGTGGCCGTAGGTCGAGTCGTTGACCAGGGACACACCCCAGCCGGGCTCCTCCACATGCACAAACCGGTGGTTGCACGCCTCAAACTTGGCGGCCTCCCAACTGGTGTTGGTGTGCGTGGGCCGGTACAGGTGGCCGAACTGGGTCTCGGCGGCATAGCGGTCGGTGTGGATGTCGAGGGGAAAGGCGACCTTGAGGAATTTCTCCGTCTCGTGCCAGTCCACCTCCGTGTCGATGTCCAGTCGCTTGCCGCCGGCTGCCAGCGTGAGGGTCTGGGTCACCGTGGAGGAACCGAAGGAGCGGCGCAGGCGTACCGCGACGGCGTCGGGGCCCTCGGCCGCCACCGCGATCTCGTCCACGCTCGTCAGGTCGGTGACGGTGTTGCGGTAGAACGCGTCGACGTCCCAGGCGTCCCATTCGTTGGGGAAGTCCGGGTGCAGTTGGAGCAGGTTCGCCGTCGTGCCGGGCGCGATCGCCTCGCGGTCCGCGTCGACGTCGACGGCGGACACGACGAGCCCGCGCTCGTCGACGGCGATCCGCACCAGGCCGTTGGCCAGTACGTATCCGCCGTCCGGCCGAGGCGTCACCGAGCAGCCGTCCGCTGCCGGGGGCGCCGGGGCCGCTCCGCCCGCGGGGACCGTGCCGCGGGAGTGCGGGGCGGCGTTGAAGACCAGCTCCCCGCCGCTCGCCTCGCCCGCCAGCGCCCGCTGGGCGGAGGTGACGATCGCGTTCAGCTCCTCGCTCACCGCCGCATGCGTGCGCTCCGCCTCGCGGTGCACCCAGGCGATCGAGGAGCCGGGCAGGATGTCATGGAACTGGTGCAGCAGCACCGTCTTCCAGATCCGGTCCAACTCCTCGTAGGGATAGGGGAATCCGGCGCGTACGGCGGCGGTGGCCGCCCACAGTTCGGCCTCGTGCAGCAGGTGTTCGCCCCGCCGGTTGCCCTGTTTGGTCCTGGCCTGGCTGGTGAGCGTGGCGCGGTGCAGCTCCAGATACAGCTCGCCCACCCACACCGGCGCGTGCGGGTACTCCGCCTCGGCCTTGGCGAAGAAGTCGGCGGGTGCCTCCCACCGGACGGTGGGCGAGCCTTCCAGGCTGCGCAGCCGGGCCGCCTTGCCGATCATCTCGCGGGTGGTGCCGCCGCCCCCGTCGCCCCAGCCGGTGGGGGCCAGCGAGTGACGGGCGTGGCCCTTGTCCTTGAAGTTCCGTGCGGCGTGGGCGATTTCGCTACCGGCCAGTGTGGCGTTGTAGGTGTCGACGGGCGGGAAGTGGGTGAAGATTCGGGTGCCGTCGATGCCCTCCCACCAGAAGGTGTGGTGCGGGAACTTGTTCGTCTGCGACCAGGAGATCTTCTGTGTGAGCAGCCACTTGGACCCGGCCGCCTTGATGATCTGCGGGAGGCCCGCGGCGAAGCCGAAGGTGTCGGGCAGCCACACCTCGTCGTTGTCGATGCCGAACTCGTCGAGGAAGAACCGCTTGCCGTGGACGAACTGGCGGGCCATCGCCTCCGATCCGGGCATGTTGGTGTCCGACTCCACCCACATGCCGCCCGTCGGCACGAACCGGCCCTCCGCGACGGCCTCCTTGAGCCGGGCGTACACCTCCGGGCGGTGCTCCTTGAGCCAGGCGTACTGCTGTGCCTGGGACATGGCGAAGACGAAGTCGGGCTCCGCCTCCAGCAGGGAGGTCATGTTGGCCGTGGTGCGGGCCACCTTGCGGACGGTCTCGCGCAGCGGCCACAGCCAGGCGGAGTCGATGTGCGCGTGACCGACCGCGCTGATGCGGTGCGCGGACGGCACGGCCGGCGCCGCCAGCACCCCGGCCAGCCGCTTGCGGGCCCGCTCCGCGGTGCCGCCCACGTTCTGTAGGTCCAGGGCGTCGAGCGCGCGGTCGACGGCGCGCAGGATCTCCCATCTGCGCGGCGCCTCCATCGGCAGCTCGGCCATCAGCTCGCCGAGCACCTCCAGGTCCAGGACGAGGTCCCACACCCTCTGGTCGAAGACGGCCAGATCCATCCGGCCCAGCCGGTACTGCGGCTCGGTGCCCGCGGTCTCCTTGTCCCCGAGGTCGGTGGGCAGGAACGGGTGGGGCTGGAGGATGACCGGGTTGGAGGCGGCCTCGATGTGCAGCTCCACCTGTTCGCCGCCCGCCACCGGGGATCCGATCCGCACCCACTGGTTGCGCGGATTGAGCCCCTTGACCGCCGAGCCGTCGGGCCGGTACACGAGGCCCTCGCACTGGAAGCCGGGCATGCGCTCGTCGAAGCCCAGGTCCAGCAGCGCCTCCACGGTCCTGCCCCGCCACTGTTCGGGGACGGTGCCGTGGACCGTGAACCAACTGGTGCCCCAGGGCGCACCCCAGGCGTCGCCGACGGCGATGGGCGTGCGCGGGGCGTCGAGGCCCTCCCGCACGGGCACCGGTTCGTCCGGCGCGGTCCAGACGCTCACCTCCAGCGGAACACCGGCGGGATGTACGGCGGGACGGATGCGTTCGTCGAGTACGCGCTTGAGGCGGCCCTCGACCAGCCTGCGGTCGTCGTGCATGGTGGCTCCTGGCAGGGGTGGGGAGAGTGAAAGAGAACACGCGTAAGAGGGTGCGAGGGGCCCGGACCCCACGGCAGGCGCGCGGCAGGCGCGGCAGGCGCCGTGCCCGCCATGGGATCCGGGCCGAAGGAGCGTGGCGGTCAGCTCACCGCCACTGCGAATACACCGCGTACCTGGGCTGGTTGAGCGTTCCGTCGCTGTTGAGCGCACCCAGTCCCTGGGTGTCCCAGACGTAGTACGTCACGCCGATGCCCCGCTCGGTGCCGGAGAAGGTGGGCCCGCCGTTGGCTCCCTGTCCGCCGTTGACGTACGAGGTGAGCGTGTCCGCCCACGCCTTGTCGGCGCTGCTGTCCATCGGGGCGCCGGCCTCGCCGATCCACACCGGAGCGATGTTTTCCTTCACCAGGTAACCCCAGACCGCGTTGTACCGCTTGACGGCCTCGACACCGCTGTCGGGGTCGATGTGGGCGACCGAGTACGGGTATTCGTGAATCGAGTAGACGATCTGCTTCCTGCCGCCGTTGGCGTCGGACAGCACCACCGGCGTGTCACGCACGGCGGTGAGATCGCCTTCGGGCGCCTTGACTCCGGAGCCACCGGCGAAGGAACCGCCGTAGTTCTGTGGCCCTTCACAGATGATCAGCACGCCCGGGTCGATGGCCTGCAAGGCGTTGCCGACGGTGGTGTACATCTTGTGGATGTCGGTGACGCCGCCGTCGCCCCAGGTGCTCTGGCCGGTGTAGGCCAGGGGCTCGTTGTGCAGGTCGAAGCCTATGACGGTGTCGTTGCCCTTGTACCGGGTGGCGAGCAGTTTCCAGTCCGCGAGGAACGACTCCTGGGTGACCGTGCCCGTCGTGCCGCAGCCGTCCGTGCCGTCGGTGCCGGGCCCCTTGTCGTACCAGAGTCCGTTGCCCTGCTGGGCAAGGCAGTTGCCGTTGCCCGCCACTCCTTCGTCGTTGTGGTGATTCAGGATGACCTTGAGGAGATGGCTCTTGGCCGCGGCGACGACCGCATCGAGGCCCGCCAGATAGGCGGCCGCGTTGCTGTCGTGCAGGCTGGCGTCGCTCCAGGCGAGCGTCACCGTGTTGAAGCCCGCGTCGCGAATGGCCTTCATATTGGCGTCCAGCCCGGCCAGCGGTGCGTCCTGGTTGACGATCTCCGTCTGGTCGAGACGGGAGTTGCCGTGCAGGGCGACCGAGGCGATACGCACCCGCTTGCCCGTCGGATCGACGATCTGACTTCCGACCGTGCTCAGATACCCGGACGGCAGCAGTGCCGCACTCGCGGCCTCCTGCGTCGATTCCGCCTGGGCGGTCCCCGTGCTTGCGGTGGCTGTGATCCCGGTCGCCGCGAGTAGCGCGGCGGACGCGATCGTCAAAACTCTTGCCGTGATGTTCACAGGCCGTCCTCCTCCTTGGTGATGTCGGCCGTTGTGATCAGTGCGGCGTCGGCGGTCAGGGTGAGCACCACGCCGCTGTGGCGGCGCGCTTGACCCGGCCGGGGCGGACGAGGCATGGGGAATTCACGGTGAGGCGGTTCATGAGGATGCCCTTCGAACGTGGGGGGAGGCGTCAGGCATGGGGGGGAACGCGGCGTCCGGAGCGCATGCGGCTCGGCTCAGGCCGCGGGAGAAGGAGACGGGGCTGTGGGCGTACCGCCCGGTACTTGTGTTACCGCGTGCTCGGCTGCCCCGTGGAGGCACGCACCACCAGGCTTGTCGCCAGTGCGGCGTGCCGGGCCTTGCCGTGCGGGTTCTCGATCCGTTCGAGGAGCAGGTCGACGCCGCGGGCCGCCATCACATCGATGGGGACGTGCAGAGCGGTGAGTGCCGGATGGACCGTACGTGCCATGAAGGTGTCGTCGACCGTGACCAGGCTGAAGTCCCCTGGCACGGACCGGCCCTGGCGACTCAGACCGCCGAGGACACCGTGCGCCACCATCTCGTTGTGCGCGATGATCGCGGTCGCACCGCTGGTGGGCACCAGGTCCGCCGCCGCCACCCCGTTGTCGTAGCTCAGGTCGAAGGGGCCCAGCTGCTCGACGAGTTCCACGGCGTACTCGTCGCACGCCTCCTGCACCGGCGACCGGTGACCGTCCGTGCGGGCGGCGACCGTTCCGTTGACGTACACGATCCGGGTGTGGCCTAGCGCCGCCAGGTGCCGGACCGTCTGGCGCATGCCGGTCGCCAGCTCCGCGTACGCGCAGTCCACGTCCGGTAGCCGGGTACGGATCAGCGCCACCGGACCGGCGTCGGCCAGCTCGTGCACCATGGCGTCGGTCATCCGCGGGCCGGCGAGCAGCAGTCCGTCGGTCTGCCGGGCCATCGTCTGCGCCAGTCGGAAACCGTCGGCCGGATCGTCGCCGGTGTCTGCCAGAAACAGTGCGTGATCCTTGCTGCGGGCCCGGTACTGCACGGTCTTGATGATCTCCGCGTAGTACGGGTTGACCACATTCGGCACCAGCAGGCCCAGGGTCTTCGTACGACCGCGGGCGAGTGAGCTGGCCGCACGGTTCGGCACGAAGTCCAGCCGCCGGGCGACCGCGAGCACCCGTTCCCGGGTGTCGGCGCGGACGGTGTGCGGCAGGCTGAAGACACGCGAGACGGTGGATGCGGACACCCCTGCCTCACGTGCCACGTCGGCCATGGTGACGTTCACTTGATGCGGACCACGTCGTCGATGTTCACGGGGTCACCATGGTCGAAGGACGCGTTCGCGGCAAGTCCGGTGGCCAGCGCGTATGCCCCGTCCACCGCCGTGGCGGTCGCCGCGGCACCGTCCTCGTCCTTCTCGCCGTCGAACAGCGCCCGCAGCATCCGCGCGTCTCCGCCGCCGTGCCCGGTGTGATCGAACTCCGGGATCTCGACCTCCCGAGGCGGCTGCCACAACGGCCGGACGAGGACCCGTGGCCCCCCCGCGTTCACCAGCGCGGTGTCGCCGTGCACGGCGCCCTTCGCCGAGGTGAGCTTTGTGTTCGGCGGCAGCCAGGCGCTTTCCTCGACCTCCAGCTCAAGCCGTCCGCCGGTGCCGTTGAACATCACCCGGTAGCCCTCGCAGGGCGAGTAGGCGGTGAGGTGGTAGGACATGGTGGCGCCGGTGTCGTAGCGCACGAGGACCGCCATGTCGTCCTCGATGGTGATGCCGTCACCGAAGACGTTCCGGTCGCGGTGGTAGCCGTCGGCGTGCTCGGCGTCCAGGTACAGGGCGCGCAGCCCCTCGTTGTCCTCCAGATGCAGGGCGAAGGGGTCGTCCGCCGCCGCGGACGAACCGTGCGCGCGCTCGTAGTCGCGGCGGTAGCCGGTGCGCTCGCCGTTCTCCCGGCCGTAGAAGCCGAGCCGGCCCATCCCGAAGACCTGCTGCGGCCGGGCCCCGAGCCACCAGTTGACGAGATCGAAGTGGTGGCCGGACTTGTGCACCATCAGGCCGCCGCTCCGGTCCTTCTCGCGGTGCCAGCGGCGGAAGTAGTCGGCCCCGTGGCGGACGTCCAGCAGCCACTCGAAGTGCACGGAGAGCACATCGCCGATCGCCCCGCCGCGCAGCTCCCGGTGAACCAGCTCGTGCACGGGGTTGAAGCGGTAGTTGAACGCCACGGACAGGTCGTTGCCGGTCTGGTCGACGGCGTCGAGGATGCGTCGGCAACGCTCGGCGTCGGTGGTCATGGGTTTCTCGGTCACGACCCGGCAACCCGCCCGCAGCGCCGGGACGATGTACAGGTCGTGCAGCACATCGACGGTGGTGACGACCACGGTGTCGATGCGCTCGGCCCGCAGCAGTTCCTCGAAGCGGTCGGGGCCGTAGGTGCGGGCCCAGGGCCGCCCGGCGGCGGCCAGCAACTGGTTGTGGTGCGCCATACGTACGGGGTTGGGGTCGCAGAGGGCGGCGACCTCGATGTGCTCGCGCTGAGCGAGTCCTTCGGTGAACTGCTGGGCGCGACTGCCGGTGCCGACGATGGCGACACGTGTGTGGGTGGGCATCGCTCACCTCCTTCTGACGCAACGCTTGCATGCGCTTGCATTGCGGTCAAGAGGTGGAACAAGGGAGAAATGGCTGGGGTTTATTGCGCTGGGCAGTGGACGGAGATGCCGGGTCGTGCATATTGTGCAAGCGCGTGCAGAGCTTGCAGGGTCAACCTCCGAGGAGAGTCAGGAAGCCTTCGCGAGGTGTTCCTTCCGGCTCGGTACGGCACCCTGGCCGACACCTCTGGGAGATCTGCATGGCCCTGTCCGACATGCCCTTGGCCGACTTGTGCACCTACCGCCCCGAGGGTGAAGAGCCCGAGGACTTCGACTCCTTCTGGAAGAGCACACTGGACGAGGCCGCGGCCCACGACCTGGCACCGGACTTCAGTGCGTACGACGCGGCCCTGAGCGAAGTCGACGTGTACGACGGGTCGTTCGCGGGCTGGGGCGGGAACCGCGTGTCCGGCTGGCTGATCATCCCCGCACACATCCGGGGACCGGTGCCCTGCGTCGTGGTCCACGTCGGGTACCACCGGGGCCGCGGCATGCCGCACGACCATCTGCTCTGGCCCGCTTCGGGGCGCGCCGTGTTCGTCGTGGACACCCGCGGTCAAGGCGCGTCGGGCGGTGACCACGCCGGCGTCACCGCGGACCCCCACGGCGGCACCGACCCGCAGAGTCCGGGCTTCCTGACACGAGGCATCCTCGCGCCGGAGCACTACTACTACCGCCGGGTCTTCACGGACGCCGTGCGGGCCGTGGACGCCGCCAGGAGCCATCCCGCCGTGGACCCCGACCGGGTGTATGTCAGCGGTGCCAGCCAGGGCGGCGGCATCGCCACAGCGGTGGCCGGACTGCGCGACGACGTGGCCGCCGCGCTCATCGACGTACCGTTCCTCACGGACTTCCGCCGCGCGCTGGAGATGACCGACAGCGACCCCTATCAGGAGATCGTCCGATTCCTGAAGACCCGGCGCGGCACGGACGAACAGGTCTTCCGCACGCTGTCCTACGTCGACGGCAGGTACTTCGCGGCGCGGGCCGACTGCCCCGCGCTGTACTCGGTGGCGCTGATGGACTCGATCTGCCCGCCCTCGACGGTCTTCGCCTCCTACAACCACTGGGCACACCCGGAGAAGTCCATCGAGGTCTATCCGTGGAACGGCCATGAGGGCGGCGCCGGCGACCACCGCCTGGCGCAGCTGAAGTGGCTTGCCCGAGCGGACGGTTGACGTCCGCGCGAGACACCCGACCCGGGCAGTGCCGACGAGCAGTGCGCCCGCCCGTCCACCCACCTACAGGAGTTCGCACGATGTCCCAGTCCCGACAAGCCCTGCACGACGGCTGGCGGCTGTCGGCCGCCACGGGGCCGGTGCCCGCGCACATCAGGGGCGAAGTGGTGCCGGCACAGGTTCCCGGCAGCGCCCACCTCGACCTGCTCGCCGCCGGGCTCATCCCCGATCCCTATCTCGACCGGGCCGAGGAGGAACTGGCCTGGACGCATCGCGCGGGGTGGCGCTACGCGCTCACCTTCGATGCGGTGGCCCCGGCCGCGGGCGAACGCGTCGACCTGGTCTTCGACGGTCTTGACACCGTGGCCGTCGTCGAACTCAACGGGCGGCAGCTGGGCTTCACGGCGAACATGCACCGCTCCTACCGGTTCGACGCCCGCTCCGCGTTGCGGACCGGAGCCAATGAGATCGTTGTCTCCTTCCGGTCGGCGCTGGAGTACGCCGAGGAGATCGCGGGTGAGATCGGGCGCCCGCACAACTACCCGCACCCGTTCAACACGGTCCGCAAGATGGCCTGTAGCTTCGGCTGGGACTGGGGGCCCGACCTGCAGACGGCGGGTATCTGGAAGCCCGTCCGGCTGGAGCGCTGGACCACCGCGCGCCTCGCGGCGGTGCGCCCCCTGGTCACCGTCACGGACGAGGGAACCGGACGGGTCGAACTGCACGCCGACATCGAGCGCGCGGGGGACGACGCCGCGGTGGACTTGGTGCTGGCCGTTCAGGTCGCCGGTCGTGAGGCGCATGTCGCCGTCCCGGCCGGTGAGACATCCGCCGTCGTCACGCTGGACGTCCCGGACGTGGCCCGGTGGTGGCCGGTCGGATACGGGGACCAGCCGCTGTACGACCTGAGCGCGGACCTGCGCGACAGCGACGGCGCTCTTGTGGACAGCGCCGCCCGCCGCATCGGCTTCCGCACGATCACCGTCGATGTCACACCGGACGAGATCGGCACTCCGTTCACCGTCGTCGTCAACGGCCTGCCGGTCTTCGTCAAGGGCGTCAACTGGATCCCGGACGACCACTTCCTCACCCGGATCACCCGCGAACGCCTCGCCCACCGCATCGACCAGGCCCTCGGCGCCCATGTCAACCTGCT
>NZ_JBSGBN010000132.1:0-27935 GCF_053601275.1 Streptomyces sp. NPDC004752
GTCGGGGCGACCACAGACCCGACCACGGGTTTGTGTCCTCTTCGTGATCGTGGTCGGGCCTTCGTGGTCGGTGGTCGGGTCGGGGTCGACGGGTTGCCTCGGGTCAGAAGCAACAACTCGCTCTGACCTGGGAGTTTGGAATGTCTCCTGCCATGCAGGCAGCGGAGGAGCACGCTGCTCCTCCGACCGCTGCGGGGGCTCGGCTGCAGCAGATGCGGCGCCGGGTCCGCCTGGGACGCCTGGGCGTGTGGGCTGCGGTGTCAGCCGGCCCCATCGCGCTGGCCGTCGCCGTGGCCACGCCCGCGACCGTGGTCCGTGCCTCGCCCTCGACGAAGCCGACCACCGTGAAGACGACCGTGTCGGCCAACCCGTCCGGGTACGCCACGGTGTTCCTCGGCGCGTGGCTGCGCAGCCGCGCAGGCGCCGAGAGCACTGCGCAGGCCCGGCTTGCGCAGTCGATGGCCCCGGATGTCGATCTTCCCGGGACGACGGATGCGCAGCCCGAGCCGGAGTCGGTCGTGGCGGTGCGCAGTGCGCAGCAGACCGGCACGGCGTGGTCGGTGACGGTGGCTGCGCAGTACGCCGACGGCTCGGTGCGCTACTTCGCGGTGCCGCTTGCCGCCGACTCGGGCGGCGCCTCGTTCACGGTGTCCGGTGCCCCCGGGGTGGTGGCCGGCCCGGCCCGTACCAAGGGGGTTCAGTCGCCGTACACGGTGACCGTCCCGGCGGACAGCGATGCGTCGTCCACGGCTGGGGAGTTCCTGGCCGCGTATCTGGCGGGAGCCGGTGAGGTCGACCGCTACCTCGCGCCCGGCGTGAGTCTGTCGCCCGTCTCCCCCGCCCCGTACCAGACGGTCACGGTCCAGCAGATGCTTGCCGCCGACCAGGAGGCGGCTGCCGAGTCCGTCCCGGCGGACGGGACCCGGGTGCGGGTGATGGCCGAGGTCGAGGCTCGCGACAGTGCGGGGCGGTGGCCGCTGGCGTACGAACTGACGCTCAAGGCCCGCTCGGGCCGCTGGGAAGTCGCCTCTCTGGAGTCCGGCACCGCGCAGGCGGGGGGTGCCCGGTCATGACCAGTGTGCTGCTCGCCGGAAAGCTCGACGACCTTGGCGACTCGTGGATCACGATGTTCGAGAACTGGGCGACCAAGGGCCTGCAGGCCGGTCTGCTCGTGCTCGTAGTCGTCATCATGATCCAAAAGTTCTCGTTGAAGGCCGGGATCGGCGCGCTGATCCTGATGGTGATCGCGCTCGGCCTGTACAACTCGCGCAACAGCCTTGCCGACATGTTCGAGGACGAGGTCAACAACCCGTCGAAGTCGGCGCCCGCCGTTCCCGGCATCGTGCAGGGCGAACCTCCGGCCGACCGTGAACACTCCGCAGGCGTCGGAGGTTGGTTGTGAGCGCCGCCACCGGCTCCGTGCGGATGGGCCGCTTCTACACCTCGGCCCGCCGCCACCCGTGGGTGCTGGGCAAGGTGGCCGACTGGCGTATCCCGCTCGGCCCGTTCACGCCCGCGCAGATCCTCCTCGCCGTCGGCGGCGGCTTCGTTCTGGTCAAGACGATTCCGCTGTGGTCGTGGCTGGGGCCCGTCCCGATCGCCGCCTGGCTGCTGGGCATATGGGCGGTGCGCCGTCCGAAGATCGGGGGGCGCGCACCGCTCCCGGCCGCCTTGGGCTGGCTGCTGCTGTTCTGGCAGCCGCGCGGGGGCCGGATCGGCGGCCGCGCGGCCCGCGACCACGCCGCCCGCCCCTTGACCGGTGGCTTCGTCATCGAGGGCAACGGCCCGGCCGCGCCGATCCCTTCGGCTCCGCGGCCGCGAGCCGCCGAGCGTACGCAGCGCCGGGAGGCGCCACGGTCGCGGTCGGGCCCTCGCCCGGCGGCCGTCGCCGCTCAGCCGGTACGGCCGGTGTCGGGTGTGCAGCAGCTGCTCGCGCTCGCCGAACAGGGGGGTGCGCGATGAGGGTGCCGATCCGTCACATCGCCGGGCACCTGGTGTGGTCGACGCACGGCAGCGTGTGGGCCGTCTACCGGCTTCACCCGGGTCCCGACGAGCAGGGCCGCCACGAGGAGACCGTGCAGGGCACCTATGTGCCGGCCGCCGTACGGGAAGAACAGCTCGCCAAGATCACTCATCTGGTGCGGTCCCTGACCGGGGCGCCACGGCTTTTCGGCCTGTGCGCCCGGGTCGATCCGGGGGAAGTCGCGCTGCGCATGATCGAGGGCATCGAGCCCTCCGATACTCCGCCGGGCCAGACGCACCCCTGGGTGGAGAACGTCGAATCCACGCTGGATCTGCTGGACGGACAGGAGATGCACCGCCGCACCCTGTGGCTGGCGGTCCCGCTCCAGACCGAAGGTGCCGGCCTGCAGATGACTGCTCAGGTCGGCGCAATGTGGGCCGAGATCGCCCCGACGCTGGGCATGCGGCCGACGCCGGTTGCGCGGCGGGAAGTGACCGCGTACCAGGAGCAGGCTGCGCGGGTGGAGGCCGCTCTCGCCGGCGGCGCCGCGTTCCGCCCCGCTCGCCCGGCGGAGATCGTGTGGATGGTCCAGCACGCTCTGCACCGCGGTATGGACGAGCCGCTGCTGGCCGAGGCCGAGAGCAGCGAGCTGTACGGCGGGCAGGTGCGCGAGGGAGTGCTGCACTCCCCCAGCTACGCCGATCTCGGGCAGGTCCGCCTCCAGGAGGGCGGCATCGACCCGGACCTCGACGACGTCGACGAGCTCAAGAGCGCCGACCAGCTCACCCGGTCGGGCCGCAAGGCGTGGTGGCGGGTGAAGACTGCCTCGCCGCTGCGCCGACGGTGGCTGCAGATCGAGTCCGACGCCGGCACCGGCTACCAGGCGCAGTTGGCGCTTGCCGAGTGCCCGCCCGCGGTCAGCGTGGATGCCGCCGATCTGTTCGCTCAGCTGGAGACGCTCGATTTTCCCGTCGACTACACCGTCGACCTGACGCTCGTGCCCGCGGAGAAGGCCCGCGATCAGGTGCGGCGCAAGCGCAACGAACTCGTCGACCAGGCCGACCAGTACGACGCCCGGCCGACCGGCATGCCCGCCTCGCTCACGGACGCCGCCCGCGACCTGGGTGAGCTGGACGCCCGCCTGTCGCGCACCTCGGTCGAGGTCGAGGTGCAGTCCGTGACCGTGCTGAGCGTGTGGGGGCCGACCGCGGCGATCTGTGACGCCCGCGCCCGGGCGTTGGCCTCGCTACTCGGCGGCGCCGACTACCGGGCCGTGCGCCCGGCCGGCCTGCAGGAGGCGCTGTTCCTGCTCGGGCTGCCGGGCACCACACGGCCGGGAGTGGTGCGGGAGTTCACGCAGCACCAGGTCTCGGAGGACTGGGCATTGGGCGGTGCCTTCACCCTCGGGGAGGTCGGCGACCCCAACGGCATGTTCCTCGGCCTCGACCTGGACTGCGGCACCACCCGCCCCGTCATGATCAACGTGGCGGACGCGCCGAAGCACGACGCCAGCGCCTCCCTGGGCATCGTGGGTGACCTGGGGGTCGGCAAGTCGGTCCTGCAGAAGCTGATCGCGGAGGCGGTGTGGGCGCGCGGCGGATGCGCGATCTGCATCGACCGCACCCCAGTGCGCGAGTGGGCGACCTTCGCCCGCACCGCCGCGAAGGGCCGTGTTCAGATCATCGACGCCGCCCAGGCCGAGGTGTCCATCGACCCGCTGCGCATGTTCGACGGGCCCGAGGGCCGCCACTACGCCCTGTCCTATCTCACCCTGCAACTCGGCATCGGCCCTATGAGCACCAACGGCGAGGTCCTGCACCACGCCGTCGAGAAGGCCGCCGCCAGCGACGCCCCCTCCATGCGCCGCGTGCTGGAGGTCCTGGAGGAGATGGCCACAAGCGAGGTGGGCAAGCGGCAGGACGCGGCGTCCACACTCGCCGGTCTCGTCCGCGTCGTCGCCACCAACTCCCTGGCCCGGATGGTGTTCGACCCCACCCTGCCCCCGGTACGGCTGGACGCCTCCAGCACCTCCGACATGATCGTGATCACGACCGCGGGTCTGAAGCTGCCGCCCAAGGCGGCGTTCGCCAATCCGGAGGTCCTGCACCAGCAGCCGCTGGAGGCCCTGATCGGGCGCGCCGTGCTCTACCTGATCGCGGCGCTGGCCAGGCAGACCGCGTTCGAGGACCCCGAGCGGTTCACCGCGGTGATCGCGGACGAGCTGTACTGGCTCACCTCCTCGGCCGAGGGCACCGCACTGATCCACGAGATCCTCCACGACGGCCGCAAGCACGGCGCCGGCCTGCTCGCCGCCTCCCACGACGCCGAGGAACTCGGCCCCGACCGCGGGCTGATGGCGTACCGGGCGCTGGCCCGCACCGCCGACCGTGGACGCGCCCGCCGCGGCCTGGAGTTCGTCGGGCTCGACCCGAACGATCCGGAGCTGCTGCGGCTGGTGACCACCGGCCTGTCCCCCGTCGGGCAGCGCGGCCGTGAAGGGGAGTTCCTGCTGGCCTGCCCGCGGCAGAACACGGGCCGGATCAAGGCCGTCATCCCCCGCATCGAGCGGATCACCACCTCCATCACCACCACACCGGGCCGCCGTACGAGCGCGAGCACCGCGCACGCCTCCAGCGGAACCGACACGGCCCGACCGAAGGAACACGTCTCATGACCACGTCGTCTTTCAGCTCATCCCGCACCCGGCGCATCGCCCGCGCGGCGGGCACCCTGATCGTGATCGCCCTCCCGGCCGTCCTGCTCGCCCTGGTCGTGGGGGCGGGAGTGCCCGAGGCGTGGTGGCCGCAGACCGGACAGGCCTTCGCCGCCGACCAGCCTCACGCCGAATCGGCGCGCCGGGATCCGTGCGATCTGATCGTGGGCCCGGCCAAGGAGTACTGCGAGCGTGGCCACCACTCCGCCACGACGTCGTCCGCCTCTGCCGGCGAGGCCCCCCACGAGGGCGCCAGGGCGGCATGGATGGTGATTCCGCCCGTGGCGGGCCTGGCCGCCGTCGTCGTGTGGCGGCGCCGGGGCGTTGCTGGACACGGGCGGCGCTGAATGTGGCGCCCAGACCGCGGCACGCTCCGCTCGGCCGGTGTCGTCGTCCTGCTCTCCGGCGTGTTCCTTCTGGTCAACAGCCAGGTCGTGTACGCGGCGAGCAGCAGCAGTGAGACCGGTGACCTCCTCGCGCCGCTGAACATCGACTCCTCCGAGGGTCTGCCGATCAACGGCTACGAGTTGGGCGCGGACGGGGGCTCGATCGTCAGCTTCAAGACGCAGTCCCTCGCCTTCGCGCTGGCCGGCCTGTTCACGCTCATCCGGCTCCTGGTCGGACTGGCTGGCTGGTCCATCGAGGTCGCTCTGCGGTTTCCGCTGCTGAAGATTCTCACCGCCCCGGCGCAGAAGGTCGCCGACGCCTACAACAACGTGGTCGTCGACACCCTCGGTATCAAGGGGTTGTTGCTGGCCTGGGGTTTCGTCTTTGCCGGGTTCATGATTGTGCGCGGCCGGGTCGGCCGCGGTCTGGGCGAGATCTTCCTGACGTTGCTGATCGCGGCGTTCGCTGCCTCCACTTTCGTCCGCCCTGACTACCTGCTCGCCGAGAACGGGCCGCTGGGGCAGACCCAGCAGGTGGCTGCGGAGGTCGCCCAGGAGAGCGTCAACTCCTACGACTGGGGCGGCAAAATCGCCAGCACCGACCCGTGCGCGAAGATGGCCGGCAACGCTGAGCTCAAGTGCCTGGAGATTGAAGAGGAAGCCCCCGTCTCCGCAGCGGACGTGGCCCGCCCACTCCAGGACTCGATCACCAACGCGCTGATCGTCAAGCCTTACATGCTGCTCGAGTACGGGCGCATCCTCGACCCCGCCAAGAAGTCCGACCGCAAGGCGTACGCCGTCCATCTGAAATGGGTCGCCGGCGGATACAAGGCCTACAACAGCGACGACGGGGACGGGGACGCCGACTGTTCTTCGGTCGCCGAACCGGCGCGGAAGTACTGCGAGGAGCAGAACGCGAAGCACAAGAAGGCGAAGGACGCCTGCTCGCTGGTCCACGGCCCGGCCAAGAAGTACTGCGAGCGCGACAAGGAGGAGTCGGGCAACAGCTGCGACCTCCTCGACGGCCAGGCCAAGAAGGTCTGCGAAGGCGACGGGCTACCTGGGCTGACGCCGGGCGGTGATCTGCTGGACACCGCCAGCCCGATTGTGTCCGAAGAGGACCAGGAGTTCGCCGCGTTCATGGCGGACATGAAGAAGGCCGGGGACGTCGGGAAGTCGTGCGCTGCCTACGCCGAGCAACCCACCTGGTGGCGGGTCGGCGGCGCATTCCTGCTGCTGATCGCCGCCCTGTTCATCTGCGGCATGCTCCTGTCCAGCGCGATCGTCCTGCTCGGAACCCAGGGCGTGTGTGCCGGGGCGGCGGCCGCCGGGGGCGTCACCTTCGTTGCAGGCATGCTGCCCGGTCCGGCCCGCCAGTCGGTGTGGAAGTGGCTGTCGATCTGGGGCATCGCGATTTTGACCCTGGTCGGCGTGTGCGCGTTCGTCCCGTTCTTCGGGATCGCCGTCGACGCCACCATCACCAACGGGCCCGACCTGATGGTGGAACGCATCCTGCTGATCGACGTGCTGGCCATCGCCGGCGCGGCCGGGCACCGCCGCCTGCTGACCGGGATCACGTCCTTCGGCCAGCGCATGGCGATGCGGATGCGCTATGCCAAGGTCGGCGGCACCCACATGCCCGGCGACACCTCGGAGCTCGGCGCCGCGCTTGCCATGAACTCCCCTGCGGCGATGGGCGGATACGGCGGCGGCCTGCGTGCCTTCACCGGAGGCGGCCGGTTCGGCATGCTCGGCACCCGCCAGCGGCTGATGGGCGCCCTCACCTCGCTGGTCGATGGGGCGGGCATGCCCGTCGACACCGGGCGGATGTTCGCCGATGCTACGGCGGAAGCCGGTCGAGGCCTCGCTCCGCTGACCGCGGCCGCGGCCGTGGGCGGGCTCGGCGCGCGGCTCGGCGCGAAGGGCGCGGGCTGGCTGCTGATCGGCAAGCGTCCGGACAAGGAGCAGCTGGCCAAGTGGCAAAAGCCCACCGGCGTCGAAGGTGAGGGCGACACCACAAGCAGCGGCGACGGCGACGGCCAGGGCGGCCGGCTCCGGCGCGGTGGCCCGCGGGACCGTTACCGCGATGACGAGGGCCAGGTCGTCGACCGTGACACCGGTGAGGTGCTGCACGACCAGAACACCGACCGCTCCCTGTTGTCCACGCGTGCCCACAACCGCCTGGTGCGCTTCCGCGGCTACCGCATCCTCAACCGCGGCGGCCGGACCGCCTACGGGGCGACCGCGGGTCTGCCGGCGAATGTGCGCCGGGCCCGGCAGGGCGGCTCGCGCTACACCCAGGACGCCCGCCAGCAGGTTCAGGTGTGGCGCAACACCGTGCGCGAAGACCGCCGTGCCTGGGGCGACGCGGGACGCAGCACTGCCCAGCGGATCCGCAGTCACGGCGACGACGGGGGCGGAACGGGGCCCTTCCGCAGCCGTCGCCTGCCCACCGGCGGCCCGACGGCACGGCCGGGCGGTTCCGGTTCGCCGAGCTCGGCGCCGACGCCGCGCCCGCCCCGGAGGCGGCTGACGGACGCTCCCTCCGAGGTGCGCCGCCGGATGCGGGACGCCTTCAACCGGGGGCACGACGACGGCTCCGGTGACGGTGGTGACGGTTCGTGAGCAGGCGTCGCGGGCGGAAGGCCAGGTGGGCCTTCATGGTGCTGATGCTGCTGTTCGCCGCCGTGTGCTGCGCCGCGCCGGTGGGAAACGCGATCAGCGCGTACGTCGCGCTGAAGACGGGTGTCTCCGGCAGCGACGACGGCGGGATCGCCGAAGGCGGTTCGGCGGCGGACATCCCGCCGCGCATGCTCACCGCTTACAAGAAGGCGGTCCAGCAGGTCGGCAAGCACGTGCCCAAGTGCCGGGGCATGCGCTGGCCGATCCTCACCGGGATCGCCAAGGTCGAGTCCAACCATGCCACTGGGCGCAACATCGCCGACAACGGCGACATCCGCCCGAGGATCTACGGAGTGCTCCTCAACGGGTCCGGTGCCGGCGGCAACACGACCTCCTTCCCGGACACCGACGGCGGCAAGTGGGACGGCACCTCTCAAGGTGAGCGGGCGGTGGGCCCCTTCCAGTTCCTGCCCTCCACCTGGGAAGGCGTCGGCGCGGACGCCAACGGTGACAAGAAGGCGGACCCGCACAACGCGGACGATGCCGCGCTCGGAGCCGCGATCTACCTGTGCGGCAACGGGCGGGACCTTGCCCAGCGTGGCCAGCTCAAGGCGGCGATCCTGCAGTACAACCAGTCGGGCGAGTACGTCTCAAACGTGCTGGGCTGGATCGACCAGTACACCGCGGCCGCCAAGGACCCGGACCTGAAGAGCGTGTCCGCGAAGGTCCGCACCGTGCTTGACGCGGCGCTGTCGCAACGGGGGGTGCCCTACTCGTGGGGCGGCGGCAACGCGAACGGCAAGTCGACCGGGAGCTGCTGTTCACCGAAGGGGTTCAGCGGCGAGACCATCAAAGGCTTCGACTGCTCCGGGCTGACGCAGTACGCGTTCGCCCGGGCCGGGATCCGTCTGCCGCGCCTCGCGGCCGACCAGGCCAGTGTCGGAAAGCGGATCCCCGCCGCCCTGGGCACGTTCGCGCTCAAGCCGGGCGACTTGGTCTTCTTCGCGTACGTCCCCGGCCGCGACTCCAGCATCTATCACGTCGGCATCTACATCGGCAGCGGCCAGATGATCAACGCCGCCCGCCCGAACACGGTGGTCCGGCTCGACGCGGTCGACGCAATGTCTGGGTACGCGGGAGGGGCCCGCCTGCTATGACCGCCACCCCGCGATCCCCACGCCTGCTCCTGATCACCACCGTCGTCCTGACCGTCGCCGGGAGCGTGCTCCTGGCCGTGCCGCACGGCCAGGGCGCGAAGGTCTCGGTGATGCCGCCCAGCGCGACCGCGCCGGCCACTCCCCCGCCGCTCACCTCGACCGCCCCCCATGGGCCGGCGGACGGACCGCGCTCCACCGCCACGACGTCCGCGTCCGCGCCCGCCTCCGCGCTGCCGCCGCACGGCGAGGGGGAGGCCGGCGACCCTGCGATCCAGCAGGTCCTGGAGAAGTCCTGGCCCACCGACCTTCCCGCCGAAGACGAGCGCCAGCTGCTCACCGACGGCCGCGCCCTGCTGCGCGCGGACGCCACCGGGATCGGCCGCTCCAAGTGGCCCCGTGTCTTCGGCGACTCCCATCAGGCAGTAGCGCCGGCCTTCGCCACCGCCCGTTTCCGTGTCCAGGCCGCGATCGCCCGCCGCGACGGCAGCCCCACGAAGGCGGTCGTGCACCTGGTGTGGGCGGGCACCGACCGCGGCGGCACCTACACGGACGGCCGCATCACCGATCTGCACTTCACCCGCACCATCAAGAAGGGAAAGGCGACGTGGAATCCGCAGCCTCGTATCTGACGACTCAGGCCTCCGACGGCATCTACGGTCAGGTACTCGGACTGATCACCGGGCTCGTCGAAGCCGTCGACTGGCTCTACGCCCACTGGTACGTGCTCGCCCTCGCCGTCGCCATTCCCTGGGCAGTGGGCGAGCTGGTAGTGCGGCACCTCGCGGAGCGCGCCTACGCCGAGCGGATGGCCCTGGAGCTCACTCCCGCCCGGCACTTCGACCCGGGCTTCGAGGAGATCTTCCGCCGCGGGGTGCAGCTGTCGCGGGCCTCGACGAGTATGCCGTGGTGGGCGCCGCGCCGGTCGAAGACGGTGCAGATCAGGCTGCGCGCGGACGGCACCGCGCCGCTGCGCTACCGCGTCGAGGGCCCCGCTGGCGGCGAACGGCTACTGTCCATCAGCCCCTTCGGGCCGAACGTCACCGTCGACCGGGCCCGTCCGATCGTGGACAAGCCACGCGACCACGTGGTGAGGGCGGAGTTCATCCTGCGCGGCAAGCTCACCTCTCCCCTGCGGGAAGTGCCGCTGGAGCCCGACCCGCTGCAGCCCCTCGTCGACGCCGTGTCCGACCTGCGCGCCGAACTGGGCGACCTCGCCGAGATCCGCCTCGACATCCAACGCGCCCCCAAATGGGCACTGCGCGCGCGCCGACTGCAGCTCATGAGTGCCGCCCGCCGCCAGGAGCGCCGGGAGACCCAGCGCGCATCACGCTGGGTGCGCCATGACGCCACCAGGATCGAAGACTCGCTCGCCTGGAACCTGCAATCGCTGATCACCGGCAAGGACGGATCCGCCGGGAGGCGGCTGGTGATGCCCCCGGTGCCGCGCCGGGTGGACCCGGCCGAGGCGCTCGGCAAACTCGCCGACGACGACCACCTCGTACGGATACAGCTGCTCGTGATGTGCGCGTCCAACATCGAAGGCCGCCCCGAGGCCCGACTCGCCCAACTCCAGGCCGGATTAGATGTGTTCGGCGGCCGGTCGCGGTGGGCGATGCGCGGCTGGCGGCTGGGACCGTGGCGGTTCGGTGCCGATCACTGGCCCACCCGGCGAAGCTGGGAACGCCGCTGGCAGCTGGGGCAGTGTCAGCCGCCCCGCGCGAACTGGGTTCGACTGGAGGAACTGACCGGATTGCTCAAGCCGCCGACCGTCCACTGCCGGCTTCCGCTGCTCGCCGGTGATCTCCCGTCCTTCGAGTTCGGCAATCCTGAGCTGCTGCTGCAGGGCATCCACCGGGGACCCGACAGCCGGAAGCGTCTAATCGCCACGTACACAGCCGAGACGCTGTTCGAGTGCGGGGTGGGCAAGGCCGGCGGCGGGAAGACGGAACGTGCGCTGGCTCAGGCTCTCGGGGTGGCGCACGCCGGCGGCGGGTTGATGTTCATCGACCCGCACCGAGACTCCTGGCCCCGTGCCGCGACGTTCCTCGCTCACGACCACCTGATGCAGAGGATCGCGCTGATCGACCTCAACGCGTCAGGGCCCTCGCCGATGTTGAGCTCGTGGAATCCGATCGCCATGCACCATGGGCAGGTCCCGCACGACGTCGTCGAGGCGGTCACCGACGCCTTCGCCTCCATCCTCGGCTGGGACGACGCCGCCGCTCCCCGTGCGCTGACCATCCTCACGTCGTGCCTGGCCGTGCTGGTCGCCGTCAACCAGGCCGCCTGCCAGGCCGGACGCCGCGAAGACCAGGCCACCCTCTTCCACGTACGGTCGCTGATCTCCGACCCGGGCTTTCGGGGGGCGGCGCTGGCCGCCGTGGCGGACCTGCTGGACGAGGAGACCCGGGCGTGGTGGCGGACGGTGTTTCCGACGTTCCCGCCGGACGCGTTCGGCGTCGTCCTCAACCCGCTCGCCCGGCTGGCCGCCAACCCGGTCACCCGCGCCTTTCTCGGGCAGCCGGTCGGCGTCTACAACAGCCGGGCTGCCATGGACAACGGGCTGATCGTGTGGGTGTGCCCGGCCGGGAACGGCCCCACCGACCGGCTGCTGACCGCGCTCATCGCGAGGGACCTGTTGCGGGCGGTGCGCTCGCGCCGTGACACCCCTGAGGAGCAACGGCGGCCGTTCCGGCTGTACTTCGACGAGCTGATCACCTTGACCGGTGCGGCCCCGGAGACCATCGCGTCGATGTTCGAGGATTTCCGCAAGTTCAGGGTCACGGTGCACGGGATGACCCAGTTGCTGAGCCGTCTGCCGGCCCCGGTGCGGATGTCGCTGACGCAGAACGCGTCCACGCTGGCGTCCACGGCGGGATCCAAGACCGCGATCGCTCCGATTACCGCGGAGTGGGGGGACAGGCCGAGCGCGGACGAGGTGGCCGTCCTCGACCGGTTCGAGCACTACATGTCGTTCACCGTCGGCGGCCGCCGTGTCGGACCGGTCCGGATCACCGGCCCGCACCTGGACGAGGTGTTCGCCGACTACGCCCGTCCCCGCAAGGTCGGCGCCCTGGAACGCGCCGCCCGGGCCACGGCCGGGGCGGCGCCGCTCGACGAGCTCACCGCCACCGCTGCCGCCCAGCAGGGCCGGGTCGCCGACTTCCTCACCCAGCGCGCTCCCGCCACGACCGCGGACGTACGCCTGAGCAAGAACCCGGAGGGATACCAGTGACCGCCGCAGCCGTTGACGGGTTCGCGTCGTCCTCCCGGTCAGATGCCGACTTTCCGCATGGGGGCGTACCGGATCTGGAGCCGCTTGATCTTCTTCTGGGGACCGAAACAAACCCGGGCGACGGCGTGGAGTCCTTCGCCGATGACTGCGATCACGGTGCCGATGCCGAAGCGGTCGTGCTCGACGGCGTCGCCTGCCGCCGCGGCGTCGACGCGGGGCCCGGGCGGCAACGCGCCCACGGACCGGCTGGTGACCGTGCTGCTGGCCCGTGATCTGCTGCGGGCCGTGCGCTCTCGGCGTGACACCCCGGAAGTCACGCGGATGCCGTTCCACCCGTACTTCGATGAGGTGATCACGCTGACCGGTGCGGCGCCGGAGACCATCGCTGCCATGTTCGAGGACTTCTGGAAGTACAGGTGCCAAGTCCACGGCATGACACAGCTGCTGGCCCGGTGGCCCACCCCGGTGCGACTGTCCCTGGTGCAGAACGCATCCATGCTGGCCACCACCGCCGGGTCGAATCCGCGATCGCGCCGATCACCGCCGAGTGGGGCGACAGCCCCAGCCCGGACCGGGCTGCCGCCATGGAGCGGTTCGAACACTACGTCTCCATGAAGGTGCACGGGTGCCGGGTGGGGCCGGAGCAGCTGCGCGGGTCCCATCTCGACGCGGTCTTTGCCGCTCAGGCCCGCCCACGGCAGGTCCCCGCGCTGGAGCAGGCCACCCTCGCGAACGCCGGAGCACGCCCAAGGGATCAGCTCACCGGCCGTGCAGGCGAGCGGATCGGCCGGGTCGCCGCTTCCCTCGCCGGGCGCTCCCCCAGCTCTGCCCCTCTGTGGCGCTGGCGAAAGAGGAATTCGAGTGATCGTCGCCCAGCCACACGACCGCAGATCCCGCCCCTGTGAAAGCGCGGACAAATATCGCACTCACGTACAGGGACGCGCCCTGACGATGGGCGGGCGCGACGAGCGAAGAAACAGAACTACAAATCGATATCCGGCTCCAAAAGTGATCTGATATGCCCCGAGTTGCTCGGGTGAACTCAAATATCGCGCTGGGAAGTTGACTGGCATATGCGTAACCTTGTGATCGCGCAAATGCATTACCGCAGCTGGACCAGGCCGCGGTTCCGGACTGCCGCACGTCGGAGGCCGGGGCAACGTTCGATCGCAACGCGTCGTAAGGGGAGACAACGTGACAGCTACACAACGACGCTCATCAGGCCACAAAAGTGCTGCCGTTCGCACCCGGAAGCACGCAACCGCGCTGCTCCTCGCCGGCAGCCTGCTGGCAATAACCGGGTGCAGCGACGGCGACTCGGACACATCGTCCAAGCCCAGCGCTACCGCGACGGCATCCTCGTCGTCCCCCAGTTCCACCGTCGATACCCAGGAAGCCGCCGTCCTCACGGCGTACCTCAACTCCTGGGACGCACAGACCCAGGCATACAGCAAGGCATCCTCCTCGGGCACCGAGCTGAAGAAGACCACCACCTTGAGGGCCCTATTCGATATTGAGCACGACCTCTCGGCCATGCAGAAATCCGGACAGGTGACCACGGGGAAGCCGATGATCCATCCGAAGGTCGTAAAAGTGACCGACGGCAAGAACCTCACGGCCACGATCACAGATTGCGTTGACACGACGCACTGGACGCTCATCGACAAGGCATCGAAGAAGAAGGTCCCGCTGCCCACGACGCGGCTCATCAAATACGTCAGCACCGCAACACTTGAAAAGTGGGGGAAGACGTGGATGGTCACGAAGCTGACCGCTCAAGAGCAAGCCTGCTAACCCGGCGCCTCGCGGCACTCACCGGCGCCCTCGCCCTGGTCTCAGCGGGCGTCGCACAAGCCGGCGGTGATCCCGACGTCGGTGCCGGCAAGTGCCAGGTCATCAAGTTCTGCGTCGACGTCGACGCCGGTGACGAAACCGGCGGCAGCGGCGGGCAGGCGGGCGGCTCACAAGGAGGCAGCGACAGCCACGTGGAGTGCAAGTACACCAAGGTCGATCCGAAGCCTCCGGCCGAATTCCCGGCCTGGAAAGGCGCCGCCCCCAAGAAGAACGACCTGTATTTCTACGGGTGCACGGACAGCGGCCAAAACAACCCGGACGGCTTCGTTGTCGTGCCAACGGGGCAGCCCCCTGTGCCGCAGGCGGACCTCCGGGAACTGGCGCAGCGCGCGGCCGACTCTATGGCGTTGCTCGGCCCGGACATCGCCAGCCCGCGCGCGGCCGGGAAGTACACCGTGGGTGTCCCGATGTGGATGTGGGTCAACCAAAGCGCCACGACCTACGGGCCGAACACCGCCTCGGCCTCGGCGGGCGGGATCACCGTCTCCGCGAGGGCGAAGGTGTCAAAGATCGTATGGATGATGGGCGACGGCGCCTCCGTGACGTGCAACGGTCCCGGCACCCCCTATCAGGCTTCCGAAGGCATGGCCCAATCCCCGACCTGCGGACACGTGTACTCCAAGACCTCAGCTGTCGCCCAGAACGGCAAGTACCCGGTGACCGCGACCTCGACATGGACGATCGACTGGCAGGGCGGCGGACAAGCCGGCCAGCTCACCGAGGTCCGGCAGACCAACGTGCAGGTGGCGATGGGCGAAGTACAGGTCGTCAGATAACACCGCCGGAAGGACAGAACGGTGAGCAAGACCCAAGAACGTGTAGACACAGCCCCGAACGGAGTGCCCCAGCGGGGACGCGTGGCCGGACCGGTGGCTCCGCCCCGCGTGTCAGCTCGCAGGCGACGACCAGGTGTCATCGCCCTATCACTGGCGCTGATCGCCGCCGGAGGCACCGGAGTTGCCGTCCTGCTGCTCCAGGTCGGCAACCGTACTGACGTGGTGACCGTGGTCCGCGACGTCCAGGTCGGCCAGGTCCTCACCGAGGACAATCTGGGCAAGGCACCCATCGCCCTGGACCCGGCTGTCAAAGCGGTGCACGCCGACGACCTCGACTCTGTGGTGGGCAAGCGGGCCGCTGTGGAGCTCAAGCCCGGATCTCTCCTCGCCCCGTCGCAGGTGACGAAGGACTCGCTGGTGAAGGCTGGCGAACAGTTGGTACCGATCGGTCTCGAGCCCAAGCAGATCCCTGCCACCGCGCTGGTGCCGGGCCAGAACGTAGAGCTGGTGCATGTCCCGGCCCAGGGAGCGACGGGCACCGGCGAAAAGTCCGATGCCGCACCGCAGACGATCGACGGCCGGGTCGTGAAGGCATCCAGCGCCGCCCCCGGCACCGGAATCGTGGTCGTCGACGTGGCAACCTCCGCCACGGACGGCCCCACGGCCGCCGCCTGGGTGGCGGCCAGCACCCTGCGCCTGGTCCTCGCTGCCCCGGACGGTAGCTGATGGCTGTGATCGCGCTCACCGGGTGCAGCGGCTCGCCCGGCGTGACCACGAGCGCTCTCGCCCTGCTGCTGTCGTGGCCGCTGAACCCGGGTCGGCGGATGGTCCTTACCGAGTGCGACCCGGACGGCGGATCCGTGCTGCACGGTCTGCTGCAGGGCACGCTCGGCGACCGGTACGGGTTGCGCAACCTCTCCGTCGCCGCCCGCAAAGGCGAGTTCAGCGACGCCTTCTGGCGCCAGCTGATCGACCTGAGCAGCGAGGACGGCAAGAACGAGTCACCGCGCGACCGGCTGCTGCTACCCGGCATCACCGACGCCGCGCACGCGCCGAGCCTGGGCTCGGTGTGGAAGGTCCTGGCGCAGATGTTCCGTGGCATCGAGGCCGAGAGTGGCCATGATGTCCTGATTGACCTCGGCCGCCGGGGCGCGTCCGGGCCTTCTGGTGTTCTGGCCGAGCAGGCCGACGCCGTGTTCGTGGTGGTGCGCAACACTCTGCGCTGTCTGCAAGCGGCGGGGGGCCGGGTGCGCTCGCTGGAGGAACGCGTCGGTGGCGTCAGTGTGCTGATGATCAACGAGGGTCCGTATCCCGCGGGCGAGGTCCAGCGTGTTCTGCAGGTGCCAGTGGTGGCCACCCTGCCGTACGCGCCGAAGGACGCCAAGGTGCTGTCCGACGGCGCGGAGCAGCCGCGTCACTTCACCAAGTCGCCTCTGATGAGGGCCGCCCGGACGGGCAGCACGCTGCTGGTTCAGCGGGCTGCGCTGCGGCGGGCCCGCCTCGATCCGGGCGGCGTGCGTGCCGCAGACGGCGAGGTGACCCGTGCGTGGTAGGCCTCTGCACGCCGATCCCACGGTGGCTCAGTTGCCCGGTCGCCCCCAGCAGGTGTGGCCGCGCCAGGCACACGGCGCCCCCTCCCTTGCTGGTGCTGCTTCGAGTACACACGTGCTCGGCGCCACGGGACCTCAGGTCACCGTCGACTACAAGGTGGCCCGGCATATCGCGGCGCAGGTGGGCAGGCAGCGTGAGGAGCTGCTGAAGACATCGCCCGAGATGGACCGGGCCAGCGAGGAGCAGCGCTGCCTGGAGTGGATCAATGAGGCGGTCGCGCTGTGGTCGGATGCCCAGGCGATGGCGCCGCAGGAAGACGAAGCGCTGCGGCGTGCTGTCTATGACCTGCTCTTCCGTGCCGGCCGGCTCCAGCCGTATCTGGACGACGACCGTGTCGAGGACATCATCATCCAGGGCCCGAACGAGGTGTGGCTCGACTACGGCGATGGCGAACGCCGCATGGTCGGGGCGATTGCCGATTCCGAAGAGGAACTCCTTGAGCTGCTGAGGGAATTGGCCCGCGGTTCCGGGCACAACGAGCGCACCATCTCCACTGCGAACCCCGCCCTCGCCCTGTCCCTGCAGGACGGTTCCCGCCTTCAGGCCATCACCGGACTCGGGCCGATGACCTATGCGGTCATCCGCCGGCACCGGGTCTCCCACGCCGGTCTGGACGACCTGGTCCGGCTGGGCACGATCGACCCGGTCCTGAGGGAGTTCCTCGGCGCGTGCGTGCGCGCGGAGAAGAACATCATGATCGCGGGAAAGCAGAAGGCCGGAAAGACAACGCTGCTGCGGGCGATGCTCAAGGAGTTCGACCCCGAGACACGCTTTGCCACCATCCAGACCGAGGACGAGCTCTTCGCCCACGCCAACGGCTACCACCGCCAGGTGGTCTCCCTGGTCGGCCGTGAGTCCAACGGGGAGAAGGACGTCACTGGCCGCGGCGCCGGCGAGGTCACGCTCCTGGACCTGATGCATCCCGCGCTGCGCATGTCGCTGGAGCGGATCGTGGTCGGCGAGGTCCGCGGCCCCGAAGTCGTGGCCATGATGCAGGCGTTGACGAATGGCTCGGGCGGCAACCTGTGCACTATCCACGCGCGTCGTCCCGACATCATCTTCGACCGGATCGCCGAGCTGTATGCGCTTGCCCAGGAGAACCTGTCCGAGCAGCTCGCCTACCGGCAGACGGCCAACGGCCTGGACTTCATCGTCTACGTCGACATGACGGACGAGACACAGATCGGCGGCCGTCGTCACCGCTACGTCTCCCACGTCCTGGAGCTGACCGGGATCGGCGAGTCCGGCCGGCCCGCCACCAACGAAGTCTTCGCTCCAGGTACCGAGTTCGGCGAACTGCGGGCAGTGCCGCGGATGGATCCGGGGTGTGTCGACGACCTGCGGCGTGTCGGTTTCGACTCGTCTCTGCTGCAGCATGCCTACGGGGCCTGGCAGGCGCCGCTGCCGCTGAAGGTCGGGGTGCGCCGATGACCCTGTTGTGGGGGCTGCTCAGCGGCATGACCGTCATCGGCGGAGTGGTCGGTGTCGTGGCCGGGATCGTGGGCACGACGGCGCCGCGCCGGGCCCCGCTGCGGCAGCGGTGGCGGTCTCTGGGCGCCGGGAAGGAACAGAGTGAGGACGTCCGGCTGCGGCGGCGAACTCTTGCCGCCGCGGCGGTCGTGGTCTTCGTGACGGTGTGGCTGGTCTCGGGGAACTTCGTGGGCGGTGCGCTGATCGGCGCGGCGGTCATCGGGGTGCCCTGGCTGATCACCCCGGCGCAGATGGCGCAGGAACGCATCGGCCAGTTGGAGGCACTCAGTGAGTGGACCCAGCGGCTGGCTGGCCTGCTCCGGCTGGGCATGGGTCTGGAACAGGCGATGATGACCAGCCGTCAGGGTGCGCCGGACGAACTTGCCCCGCAGATCATCAACCTGTCCGACCGGCTGCGCTTGGGGTGGCGGCCGGAGGGAGTGCTCCGCGCGTTCGCCGGGGAACTGGGCGATGTCACCGCGGACAAGGTGGTCGCCGCGCTCATCCTGTCGGTCAACGACCGCGGCCCGGGCCTGGCCCAGGCGCTGGAGGACTTGGCGGGGACGGTCCGCGACGAGGTCGCGAAGAAGCGCGCTATTGAGGCGGACCGGGCGAAGCCGCGGACCACCGTGCGGTGGATGTCCATCATCACCGTGGGCGTCGTGGTGGCCGGGTTCTTCGTGCCCAGTTACACCAAGCCGTACTCCACGCTGCTGGGACAGTTGGTGCTTGCCTTCCTGACGGCCGGGTTCATCGGGGTGCTCGCCCTGATGCGGCAGCTGGGTTCCTTCCGACGGATCCCGCGCTTCTTGGTCACCGACCCGTCCAGCACGGTCCGCCTGCCTGCGCCCGTGACGGAGCCGGACGTCCCGGTCTCTGGCCGTGAGCAGGAAGGAGTCAGCTCGTGAGCCTGTTTCCTGTCGTCCTGACCGGCGGCACGGTCGGTGCTGGCCTCGCGCTGTTGGTGCGGGAACTGCTGGCCCCCCAGCCCGCGTTGGGGCCGGCCCTCGCGCGCAGCGCACGGGCCACCCTGACCATGCCTGAACCGGAGCTGGACCGTGAGGAAGTGTGGGGCCGGTGGCTGCTGGCCCGCCTCGAGCGTCTGCCCGGTGTCCGGATCCCCACCACCAATCTGGCCCTGCTCGGGCAGGGGCCGGGCCAGTTCATGCTCAAGAAGACGGCGTTCGCCGCTCTCGGCCTGCTCTGCCCGGTGATCGCGACGATTCCATGGATCATCGCGGGTGTCTCCCTGCCGTTCTATGTGCCCGCCGGGGTTGGAGTCCTCATCGCGGGGCTGCTGTTCATCACGCCCGATCTCGCGGTGCGGGACCAGGCGAAGAGGGCGCGGGAAGAGTTCGCGCACGCTCTGTCCGCCTACCTGGACCTGGTCGCGCTCAAGCGGGCTGCTGACGCCGGCCCCGCGGAGGCCCTGGAGAAGGCCGCCGAGGTCGGCTGCGGCTGGCCCTTCCTCTATCTGCAGAGCGCGCTGCGCCGGGCTCGGCTGGAGAAGATCCCGCCATATCAGGCACTCACGGAGCTCTCCGCCGAGTACGACCTGCCCGTCCTGGACGACGTCGCCGACATCATGCGCGGCAGCGCCACCGACGGCGCCGCCGTCTACAAGGCGCTGCGGGCACGTACGGCCGCCCTCAATGCCGAGTTGCTGGCCGACCAGGCCGCGGAGGCCAATGCCGCCAGCGAGAAGATGACCGCTCCGGGAGCGCTGCTCGCTGTCCTGGTCATGCTTCTGATGGCTTTCCCCGCGGTCATTCGCATGCTCACCGTCTAGACCTCTTGGCTCACTGAACCGCTGAAGGAGCAAGGAGTACCGATCATGAAGCACACCGCAGCCCGTACCTACCGTGCGGTGTACTGGGCGACCGCTCGTTTGCAGGAGAGCCTGGAGGACGCCAGGCGGCGACCGGACCGCGGGGACATCAGCACCACGACCGTCATCATCTGGGTCGCTGCCGTCACCGGCGCCGTACTGATTGCCGGGACCATCGCCGTTGTGATCGCCAAGTACAACGGCAAGCTCGGTGGACTGTGACCCGTGATGATTCGTCCCGGGCGGCTGACGGACTGGTGGCAGGGGCGAAGATGGCGCGACGATCGAGGTGACACCAGCATCCAGATGGCGATTATCTTCCCGTTCGTGCTGCTCGCCACGGTCGCTGTCATCCAAGCCTCCATGTGGTATTACGCACGGCAGATCGCGCTGACCGCCGCGCGTGAGGGAGCCACCGCGGCCCGCGCCTACCAGTCGAGCCCGGCCGACGGTGCCGCCCAAGCGCGGAGCGTGCTGGAGCGCACCGCGGGGGACAGCCTGGGCAACTACCGCGTTTCCGCTGGCAGTAACGGCCAGCGTGTACAGGTACAGGTGTCGGGAACGGCTATGTCCATGATCCCGGGCGTTTCCGGCCTGCAGGTCACCCAGTCCGCGTCCGGGGCCGTGGAGCGCTGGACGGTCCCGGGAGGGTGAACAACGTGCGATACAGGGCCCGCTGGGCTCGCAGGCTCCGCAGCGATGAGGGCAGTGCCGCGATCGAGGCGGCAATCGTCCTGCCATCGCTGATCATGTTCCTGTGTCTGGCGATCGCCGGCGGTCGGATGGTCACGTCCGGCGCGAAGATCGACTCTGCGGCCGAGGACGCGGCCCGGGAGGCGTCCATTCACCGCACGGCAGTTTCCGCGCAGGGTGCCGCGCAGTCGGCGGCTGCCGAGTCCCTCAACGACCAGGGCATCAAGTGCGCGTCGACCAGTGTGAGCGTCAACACCGGCGGCCTCAGTGTGCCGGTGGGCCAGGTGGGGACAGTCACCGTGACCGTGACCTGCACGGTCAGTCTGTCGGACCTCCTCCTGCCGGGCGTGCCAGGGGCAAGGACGCTCACGTCGACGGCTACCTCGGTAGTGGATCAGTACAGGCAGCGGGGTGACGGATGATCTTCCGTCAGGCGGGACTGGGCCGGGAACGGCTGGACGACCGGGGAGGCGTCACTGTGTTCGTCGCGGTGTGCGTCATGGCGCTGATCGGCATCATCGGTGTCGCCGTGGACGGCGGCAGCAAAATACGCGCGGTGGAACGAGCCGACTACATCGCCGGCGAGGCCGCCCGGGCGGGCGGCCAGGCCATCGACCCCGCCGAGGCCATCAACGGCACCGCCGTCGTCGTGGATCCGCAGGACGCGCAGGCCGCAGCCCAGGCGTACTTGCGCTCGGCCGACGTCACCGGCACGGTCAGCGTGTCCGGCGACGGCAAGACCCTCAACGTCCGCGTCACCGGCACATACGACACGAAGTTCTTGTCAGCGGTCGGGATCGGCTCGTTGTCGGTATCCGGCCAGGGCAAGGCCACCCTCCTGCATGGCGTCACCGCTCCCGAAGGAAACTGATGCGCACCCCCCACTCCGCCGCAACAGTGGGCCGCACCCTGGCCCGTGTCGTCAAGGCCGTGCTGAGCCTGCTCGTGCTGGCCGCTGCGGTCGCGGGGCTGCCGCTGCTGCTGGCCTTGCTCACTCCGGTCATCTGGGCTTCCACCCACGACGACCTCACGCACCTGCTGGACCGGCAGGACACGGGCGCGGCGTTCCTGCTGCTGCTCGTTGCGGTGGGCTGGATCGGGTGGGCCCAGTTCAGTTTCTGTGCGGTACGCGAGCTGTTCGCGCAGGTGCGGGGCCGGACCTGGCATGCCCCGCGAGGGATGGGTGCCTCCCAGCGCGCCGCGGCCCTGCTCATCGGCAGCATCCTCGTGCTGCTGCCCGCGAGTTCAGCCCTGGCTTCCGACGCCCAGGCCGCACCAGCTACTACGGCACCCAGCGTCCCCGGCCAGGCCCAAGCCGCGCAGGGGACCGACGCCGATCAGACCTCGCCGTCCTCCACGGCGAGCACGCCGGCGTCCCGTACGTCGTATACGGTGGGCGAGACACGGCCGGCTGAGAGCCTGTGGGGCATCGCCGAGCGGGAGCTCGGCGACGGTGAGCGGTGGCGGGAGATCGCGAGTCTGAACGAGGGCCGTGTCATGTCCGATGGCCAGGTCTTCCGCGCGAACAGCTTTCTTCAGCCCGGCTGGCAGCTGGAGATGCCCGATGTCGCTGCTATGGCGGGAGGCGTCCGTAGGCAGCTGCGGGACAGCCCCACGGCTTGTGCTGCGAAGAACACGCACACCGTCACGGCCCACTCGGGCGACTACCTGTCAAAGATCGTGGAGAAGGAACTCGGCGACGGCGGCAGGTGGCCCGAACTGTTCGAGGCCAGTGAGGGAAAACCGCAGCCGCACGGCCTGCCCGAGATCACTGACCCGGATGTGATCTACGCAGGGCAGCAGATCACGGTCCCCGGCGCTCAGCCTGACCAGCAGGCACCACCGCGAGACAGCGGCGACAGCGATGAGACGGACAGCCAGGAGAGCACTCCCCCCGCTACTCGCGCGCCGGACGGTGACACGAGCGATGGGCAGGTGCCCGCGCCGGGCCAGAGCACGGCGCGGGCACCGGAGCCGTCGGCTCCCAGTACACCGAGCAGCCATTCCGCCGAGCAGCCCGGCCAGAAGCACTCTCCTTCCGCAACTGCCTCCGCGACGCCGCAGCCCAGCACCAGCGCCACCTCCTCTGCCACTTCGCCGTCGGCATCGGATGAGCAGTCCGGTGCCGCTGCCTCCTCCCTCGCCGCCACGGCGCCACGATCGCCGGCGTCGGCTCCGGCCGACAGTCCGCTGGTGCTGCGCACTGTTCTGGGCGCCGGTGCACTGCTGGCCGCTGCCGTCACCGGCGCTCTCGCCCTGCGAAGGGCGCTGCAGCGCCGCCGCCGCAAGCCGGGCGAAAAGATCGCCATGGCGCCGGAGACTTCCCCGGCGGAGGCAAAGCTGGCGGCGGCCGCCGAACCGGGCGGCGCCGCCCGCCTGGACACGGTGCTGAGGACCCTCGCCCACCAGGCAGCCCAGCAGGAAGGCGCCGCAATCCTGCCACCACTGCGGGCTGCACGGATCGGCACCCGCACGGTAGAGGTGTTGCCCGAAGACCTTACCCAGGAGCCGCAGGCGCCCTTCGTCTCCGGGAAGAGCGGCTGGTGGATCCTGGACTCCGACGCCGTCGTCCTGGACGCGGAGGCCGCCCGCGAAATTCCGGCTCCATATCCTGGGCTGGTCACGATCGGCAGCACCGAAGCGGGGGACCTTCTGCTGCTCAACCTCGCCCGGGTGCCCGCCGTCCTGCTGGACGGCAATCCCGTGCACATCACCGAGGTATGCACCTCGCTCGCCCTGGAGCTCGGGATGAGCCCGTGGGCGAGCGAAGTCGAAGTCGTGACGGTCGGGTTCGGCGAGGACCTGCCGCAGTTGCTGCCCACCGCACGGATCGCCCACATGCGGCAGGCCGCGCATGCGCTGCGCGACCTGAGTGAACGGCTGCTTGAGGCCCACCAGATGCCCGAGACCAGCCACCAGCCCTACCTGCTGCTGTGCGCATCGCCCCTGGACCCGGACACCGCTTGGGAGTTCGCCGACGTCATCGACAAAGCCTGCATGGTCCCCGTCACCCTCATCGCCCCGGCGAGTACTGCTGCCGCCCACTTCCCCGAGGCAGAAATCCTCAACGCCTCGCTCAGCACACCGCAGCAACTCGACTCCGTCGGCACCGAGATCACGATGCAACGCCTGGAACACGCCTCCTACCTCCAGATCACCACCGCGCTGAAAGTATCCGCACAGCCAGCCCACCCGGCCGAGGGCCCGTGGCAGGACATCCCGGAAGAGCCCGCCAGCGTGCACCAGCCCGAGCAGACCCAGCCCCAGGAGCCGGCCGCGCCCGCGACTGACGCGGGCACGAGCCCCTCGGCGGCGCAGGCAGCAGACGTGAGCAGCGACGTCTTCCCGGCCCTGCTTGCCGCCACCACCGACCCGACCGGACTTCGTCTCCTGCCCACCGCCACACCGGCAGATCAGGCCGAGGAGAACCACGCCCCGGTGACCGAGACACCGGCACCCCGGGCCGCAGAGGATCCGGAGCCCAAGGAGACTAACGACGAGCATGCCGCTGGGGAGGTCACGGCGCCGGAGGCGGAAGCGGTGGCGATTGAGGGCGCGGCTCATGACCTGCACGCGCCGGAGATCCGGGTTCTGGGCCCGGTCGAGGTGACGGGAGTGGACAGCACCGGCCACGGCCCGCGGATGGCGCATCTCGCCGCCTTGTTGTTCTTCCGGCCCGGACGGAGTGCGCACGCCGTGTGCTCCGACATGGATCCCGTCAGTCCATGGGAGCTGAGTACCCTCAACGCCCGGATGCAGGGCCTGCGCCGTTCCCTGGGCAACGATCCAGCCGGCAACCCCTATGTGCCGCGCCGCAAGTCCGGCGAGGACCCCTACCGGCTCTCCCCCCGCGTGCGCTCCGACTGGACCCGCTTCCTTCAGCTCGTCGAACACGCGCTGCCACTGGGCCCGTCCGGCCTCACCGATCTGGAGAAGGCGCTCACCCTGGCCCGCGGCAAGCCGTTCGGGGACACACCGCTGCCCTGGGCCGAGCCCTACCAGCAGGAGATGATCACGCGGATCATCGACGTGGCACACACCGTGGCCACCTACCGCACCCCCGCAGGCCCGCACCACGATCTCAGCGCGGCCCGACAGGCCGTCGCGACCGGTCTCGATGTCGACAACACGGCAGAGCTGTTGTACCGGGACTGGCTCCGGATCGAGTATGCCGCCGGGAACCGGCAGGGGCTCCATACCGCCATCACCCGCGTCCAGCAGGTCAACCGGGCGTTGGACTGTTCACTGGAGATGGAGACCGAGCAGCTCATCAACGAACTCCTCAACGGCTCGGGCTCGCCAATGCGCAAGGTTCTGTAGAGGTTGGAGACGCAGGTGCGCAGGTGCGCCGCTATCGGCTGGGGCGACGTCGCGGGCTGCGTAGGCAAGCAGTTCCCTGATGGCGGCCTCGTTGGAGGCGGGAGGTCGCATGCGCCACCGCGCCATCGTCTCCCGAACGGTCTGCGCAACTGCCGTCGCATGCTGGACCAGGTCGTCATCGAGTGCTGTCACGTCCCCGGTCCCTGTGCGACCCGTGACGACGACGGTCCCGGCCAACGGGTAAAGGGTCATGCCGCGCCATGCGCTTACGAGGGCCCATGCGGCCAGGTTTTGCGGAAGCCCGGCCTGCCGGCCGCTTCCGTGGAAGTGCAGCACGGCCCGTGGATGATACACCCCCTGATCAACAGCGTCGGGGGATCCAAGGAACTCCCGGACCGCCGCATGCGCATCAATCTCCGCGAGGTTGAGGTCCGTGATCGTGGCGTCCAGGCCGATGCACAGGGCTCGCATGGGGCTCCTCCTCGGTAGGGGCGGTGGCACAATGCCACAGTGCGCAGGGCTGGGCAATGACCGATTTGGCTGCATATTCGTACTCTGATCAGGAAATTCGCTGATTACGCAAGGTGAAGCGGCTGCTGATACACACGGTGCGACGGGGGTGTCTACGGCTGCGTATCGGCGTGGCGGCGGGTGAGCGCCTGCCACCGGCGCTCGAAGTCAACGGCCTCTTCGGCGATGAAGTCGGGGGTGATGGGCTTGTTGTGCTGGCCGGTTGATGGTGCTCATTGAAAATGGCTCTGTCCGCAGTTGCGTGAATCCCCAGGTCAGGAAGGGGAACGAGGGATCGTTTCGGCAGAGTGTTTCCTGCCATGGCGAGCAAGACGGTCGAGGCTGTGCTATTTTCCGGGATCGATGTGCGAGTGGATCGCGTCAGCGACTCCTCCGACATCCTTGAGGTGGAGGCGGTGCCCACCGCTCGCCCGGGCGGGTGTCCGGACTGCCGGAAACGGGCGAGGCGCATACACAGCACCAACGCGCCCTGGACGAACGGCCGTTGGGACCTCGCCGGGTCGTGGTCCGGCTTCGGGTGCGCCGGTACTTCTGTGACCGCAAGAGCTGTTCCCGCAGGACGTTCTTCGAGCAGGTGCCGGGCCTGTCCGAGCGGCACCGCCGCTCCAGCACCGGGCTGACGGGCTGACTGTGTCCATCGCGGTCGAGCTGGGCGGACGTCTGGCCGCACGGCTGTGTCGCCGACTGCGGCTGGCCGCGGCCGGACCCGGCCGCTCAGGCTGCTGACGGCACCGATGACGTCGGACCGTGCGCCGCGGGTACTGGGGGTGGACGGGTTCGCCTTCCGCCAGGGCCGCACCTCGGCACCGTGCTGGTCGACGTCGAGGCCGACCGGGTTGATGGCGATTCTTGAAAAGCTCAAATAGCCCCATCAGGGTCGTGGACGTGCTGCCCGACCGCACCTCTGAAACGTTCGCAGCCTGGCTCACCGATCATCCCGGAGCCGAGATCATCTGCCGTGACCGGGCCACCGCCTACACGAAGGCGGTCAAAGAAGCCGCCACGGACGCCCTGGAGTTGCAGACAGGTGGCATTTGCTGCAGAACCTGTCGGCGGCAGTGGAGAAGACGTGCCACCAGCACCGCAACTGTCTACGGAAAGATGTCGGTCTGGGCGAGTCTCGGAAAGGAGCACGTCAGAGCCGGTATCCCGACTCGCTGTCCCGCGTGCGGGGGCCCAGAGCGTCAAGACCGGGAGTCCGTCCTGCTCAGGGCTGAGCAGACTGCGGCAACCAGCTCACCGGGGGATCCGCCCCCGCTCGCTCCGGACGCCGACTCGCACATCATGACCCTCGCGACGTCTCTGGCCGCCATAATGGAGTCATGCCCTCCAGCCCACAGCACCCCGCACCCGCCCCGAGGGACGTCTCGGGCGCGGACGCCGAGGACCTCGCGCTGTACCGGGAGAAGTTCCGCCGCCGTCTTCCGGAGTCTCTGGACGAGCTGCACGGGCCGACCCACGGTGTGGTGGATCTGCCGCTGCACATGGCCTGGTCCGGGATGACCTCATACGACCTGGGCAAGCCGCGCCAGCGCATGGGCCTCTACCGCACCGTTCTGCACGAGGGCATGCACGACGACCTGCCCCGCTACCTCAACCAGGACCTGCTCCTCCAGCTGTGGCCGGTGCTGCGCACCCTCGTCGGCCGCACCGTGCGCGCCGTATGGGAAGACGCCTTCCCCCAGCTCGCCTCCCGCACCCGGGCAGCCGCGTGACGGACATGCCGGAGCTGCACACGCGGCTCCTGGCGGATGTGATCGCGCTCGGTTCCCCGTATCCACTGGTTCTCACCGGTGGATACGCCGTGCGGGCACACCGCCTCGTGAACCGCCCCAGCCAGGACCTCGACGTCGCCACCGAGAACCCGGCGCCCATGGCCGACATCGCCGCCACGCTCCGCGCCGGCCTGGAAGCCCGCGGCTGGAAGGTGCACGCGCTGGAGACCGCCCCGCTGTCCGCCCGCTTCACCGTGTCCGACCCGGTCACCGGGCAGGAATGCGAGGTCGACATCCTCAAGGAGATCTTCTGGCGACCGGTCGCGCAGAGCCCGTACGGGCCCGTCCTCGCGGAGGAGGACGTGATCGGGACCAAGGTCCGCGCCCTTGCCGACCGCGGAGCGCCCCGCGACCTGATCGACGTGTTCGCAGCCTCCCGCCGCTGGTCCAATGCCGAGCTGGAGGAGTTCGGCCGCCGCCACGCCCGTGGCCGCTTCGAGCGCGAGGATCTGCAGGCGAACCTCACGGGTGCCGAATGGACCGACGACGAAGCCTTCGCCGCCTATGGCCTCGATGACGCCACGATCACTGCTCTCCGCGCTTGGGCCGTGGAGTGGGCCGACGACCTCGCGGCCCGTCTCCTCGAAGAGGCCGATGATCCGGACATCGACTGATCACGTCCGGATGAGATCGCATCTGCAAGCGATCAGACCGCCGCGGCCGGCGGCCATGCCCAGAGCATCGGTGACCAGTTCGGCGCGATGGTGATCGGCCATCGCGCACCCGGCCACCTCGCGTGTCGCCAGGCCGATGACAGTGGCCAGATACCACCAGCCCTCGACCGTCGCCAGATGGGTGATGCCCCCGACGGGCTTCGTACCGGGCCCGGCGGCGGTGAAGTCGCGGCCGACCAGGTCCGGTGCCGGGGCGGTCCTGGTGTCCTGCCTGGTCAGGTAGCAGCGCTTGCTGTCAGCGGTCATGTAATTCCCCACGATCTGCATGATCAACGTCAGTCAATTCCCCACCCTCGCGGTCACGGTTCCCCACCGAGACGCTGACCG